>JBBRJE010000080.1:0-10147 GCA_038219845.1 Bacteroidia bacterium | reverse complement strand
CAAAAATCCAATTGCGCATAAATTAGATAAAGAAATTTCGAGTCTTTTTAAAAGTTCTGTTTACTATAAAAAGTTTGTTCCGGCAAAAGGTAATTTAACATATTCAGATTTCCTTTCGGACAAGATGCTTATCATCGTGGCCATTCGAACAGGGATTCCGTATTCTCTTTTTACACTCATACAGGATACTGCGCCCTTCACAGAGAATGACTGGGCTGAGTTGTTGAATATTTCTACCAAATCATTAATGCGTTATAAGCAATCTTCCAAACAATTTAAACCCAGCCAATCAGAAAAAATTATTGAAATGGCTGAGGTGACAAATATTGGTCTTGATGTTTTTGGAGATATTGATAAATTTAAATTATGGCTCGATACTCCCAATTTTTCATTGGGAAGCCTGAAGCCCATGGAATTATTGAAAGATTCTTATGGAAAAGAATTAGTGATAAGCGAGCTTACAAGAATTAATTACGGGATACTTGCTTAGATGGAAGTATTTAGACTATCGCGTGAAAAATTCGCAAATATACTTTCAGGAAAAGGAGCTGCATTAAAAGGAGCGAGGTGGAATTCTATTGGTGTGGAGTTAATGTACACTGCATCTAATCGCTCACTTGCAATGGCAGAGGTTGCAGCTCATTTCAGCCTTGCTACCCTGCCGGGAGATTACGTTATGACGACAATATTTATTCCGGATAATATTTCGATAAAGAAATTAAATCATCCAGACCTGCCCCCTGACTGGAATTCCTTTCCACATCTCTCATTGACACAAGTAATTGGTGACAAATTTGTTTTGGAAAATAAATATTGCGTTCTCCAAATTCCTTCCGCAGTAACCCATGGTGATTTTAATTTACTGATCAATCCCAACCATAATGAGTTTTCAGGGATTAAAATAATTACAATTGAAAAGTTTCCGTTTGATAAAAGGATTTTTAAATGAAAGCATAATGTGCTAATGTCGTTAAGTTAAAATACAGTTTGCCTCATTAACACTGTGAATCCGTAGCAAATAGTATTCTTTATTTATTCTTTCCAATCCCGAACTTTCACCTGCACAATTGAATTCCTGTTTTTCTTGAGTATAGTAAATTCGTATTCATCAAATTCAATGCTATCTTTTGTATCTGGAATTCTTTCAAATTGATGGATCAGCTCACCTGCCAACCTTCGTAATCCTCCTCCTTAATAATTGGATGGGGCTATAAATTATTATAATATTTGAATAGATAGATAGTGGTCAAAGGTATTGTTTTTTAAAGTTGGAGTCAATGGCAGGGAGTATTTCTTGTTGTCTCTGCGCTGATTAGAATTCTGCAACAACATAAAATATTTAATCTCTTCCTTCGTTTTCCATGATAAGATGAAAAAAAATTATATAATCTTCCTGCTTCTTTATTTCTCTTTATTGGCTTGTGATTCTCCCAATTTAAAAAGTTTATCGCAAATAAATAATTGTTCAAAATCCCCAGGGACTGATATTCCTGCAAATTATACTAAGCTAAAACAGCAAATATTAAATATCAGGGATTCATTACACTCCTCTTACATTTTAGCAGACAGTCAATCAGCGATCTCAATCATCAATTTTTCAAGGAGCTATATATTTGAAACCATCACTAATGATATTTTCAATTATTGGTATGGCACACCCTGGGATTTTAACGGGCAAACAAGGATACCAGGGCAGGGAACAATTGCCTGTGGATATTTTGTAACGGGAGTTTTGAGCGATGCAGGATTTAATGTACCAAGAGTGGCATGGGCGCAATTAGCTTCAGAGGTATTCATTAGAAAATTAACTACAGATGTGAAAGTTTTCAGCAACAAACCAATCGAAGAAGTGAAAGCTTATGTTGAGAAAAGGCCGGATGGTTTATATATTGTTGGTTTAGATACCCATGTGGGATTTATCTACATGAAGAACGATACTATAAAATTTGTTCATTCCAATTATTACCAGCCATCCATCGGGGTTATGGCTCAGGATTTTGAAACAGATAATCCTTTAAACGATTCGAAATACCGCGTTCTTGGAAGATTGTTTGATGAGCAGATGATAAGGAACTGGATCAATAATAAAGCGTATAAATAATTCTAGATACGATCAGATGTATTTGGGGGTCGCCGGAAGCATCGGCCGAATACTTAACAACGCAATTGAAAATATATATATATTTGTTATTCCTGATGAAAAAATCAAAATTCATAAAAGCTGCAACTCTCACTTGTTTTATTTTTCTGTTGATAGCCTTTATCGTCTATCGTACCGGTGGCTTTAGGAAAATATGGGCAGGCTTTGGTACAAACGGGAAAAAGGCTGCTGTCGCTCCATCAGCTGCCACTACACCAACACCAACCCATTCCGATAGCCTTGTGATTGTTCCGGCAATGATGTCATCTTCAAAATCATTAATTCTTATTGAAAAGGAAAAGAAGCCCGATATTGTTTTATATGAAAAGAATACCGGGGACGATAAAAAATCGTCCCCGGATACTAGCGCTGCGAGCTACCGGAAAGAAATTAATTTGATGGGTAGTTCAAAGTCGATTATTCTTTATCCGAATTTCAAAATTGATTCCAACAAACTGAATGAGAAAAATAAGTGATGAATTATTACCAATTGCTTGAAGCCACCGGTTTAAGCCTGCTCTTCCTGGTTTTGCTTTTCCTTCCGATGGAAAAAGTTTTTCCGGCTAGCCTCGGCCAGCGCATATTAAGGCCCCAATGGGTTTTGGATCTTTGTTTTTTTATGGGGCAATACCTGCTCTGGTCGGGACTGGTGGTTTGGAGCCTGAGTTATTTCAGCAATTGGTTAAACGGTATTGTGCCCGCGGATTTCAGGCATATGGTTGCCGGCCAGTCGTGGTGGCTTCAAGCTATTGAAGTGGTCATACTAAGCGACTTTATTATCTATTGGGGACACCGGCTGCAACATAAGATAGGATTCCTCTGGCGTTTTCATAAGGTGCATCATAGCGCCGGGCATTTAGATTGGCTGGCAGCGCACCGGGAGCATCCGCTGGATTCCATTTACACCGTAGGACTTATCAATTTACCCGCATTCATTTTGGGCTTTCCTTTGGAAACACTGGCAGGATTGATTGCCTTCCGTGGAATATGGGCGATCTATATTCATTCCAATATACGTCTGCCCTTGCCAGGTCCGATAAAGATGCTGGTTGGATCGCCAGAGCTTCACCACTGGCATCATGATTTGAACCGTGATGCAGGCAATTATGCAAATATTTCACCATTGATGGATATGATATTCGGAACCTATACGGATCCCGGTCGTGAGCCGGAAGCATTCGGAATCAAAGAAGAGTTTCCTCAAAATTATATCGGGCAAATGCTCCATCCTGTATTACCGGATTTCATAATTAAAAAGATCAAAGCCCTAAGCGTTTTCAATAAGAGACGAACAAAAAGGAAAGAGAATATAACAAGTTTAGAGAATGCAACCGGATTAGAAGAACTAAACGGGGAAGAAAATCCGATTGAAAAAAGCCCTTTGTTCCTGGTAGATTGAATCCAGCCATTCTCAAAAAAGATTATTAAAATCAGGATCGAAAAGCAGTCGCATAACGGATGAAGCGTAAGCTTACAAGCACCTCCCGTCCTTATTAATAGAATAGACACAACTTATGCACTTTATTTTTCAATTCACAAATCCATAGCAGTTATACACGTAAGTATCGTATCCACATACCAAAACCAAAGCTGTGCTTGGATTTCCGTGTGGAAAATTTTAGCTGTGGAAAACGTAGATGCAGCTACTTCAATTTCGCTCTTACATTTGTCAATACTAGTTCCAAATATCTTATTGCTTTTAGAATTATTGTAAAACTGTAAAAAGTAGTATGGGAGGGTTTCCCTCTAAATTTTTTGGAATTTGCTCCGCTAATTAAAAATAAGGAGAATTAAAAAATTAACACTGGATTCTGGAATTTATTAATTCTTCAATATCAATTGTTCATTATTCATAAACACAATATATAAAGTATACCTAACCTATCCCCACTACAATCATATGGCAAAAAAACCTATTACAACTAAAGGACTAAAAGTAGACCGCTACTTTACCCAGGATGCAACCAATGTGTACGACCTGTTTAATTATGACATGCGTACCAGCATTATTAAAGATCCTACTGGAAAGACCATTTTCGAACTTCAAAATGTTGAGGTGCCCTCGAGCTGGTCGCAAACGGCTACTGATATCCTGGCACAGAAATATTTCAGAAGAGCGGGCGTGCCACAACCTGATGGGAGCACCGGTGGTGAGAAAAGCATTAAACAGGTAGCACACCGTTTGGCCAATTGCTGGAAGAAATGGGGAATGGAAGCAGGTTATTTCGCCACCGAGAACGATGCGCAGATATTTTATGATGAGATTGCCTATACGATTGTTGGACAATATACAGCACCCAATTCACCACAATGGTTTAATACTGGCTTGCATAGCGAATATGGGATCACCGGAAAGCCTCAGGGTCATTATTTTGTGAATCCTGCTACCGGCGAACTCGAACGTTCCACTTCTGCTTATGAACGCCCACAGCCCCATGCCTGCTTTATATTGAGCGTGGAGGATGATTTGGTTAATGATGGAGGCATCATGGACCTTTGGGTGCGCGAGGCAAGGATATTTAAATATGGCAGCGGGGTAGGAACCAATTTCAGCAAGATCCGTGGTGGAGGTGAGAAACTAAGCGGTGGCGGTACTTCCAGCGGATTGATGAGCTTCTTAAAGATCGGTGATCGTGCAGCCGGAGCTATTAAAAGCGGCGGTACCACCCGTCGTGCAGCCAAGATGGTATGCCTTGATTTAGATCACCCGGAAGTGGTTGAATTTATAAAATGGAAAATGGGTGAAGAGAAAAAAGTAGCCGCCCTTATCGCAGCGGGTTATGATAGCGGCTATGAAGGGGAAGCTTATGCTACTGTAGCGGGTCAGAATAGTAATAATTCAGTGCGTATCCCGAATTCATTTTTTGAAGCTTTGCATGCTGATGGGGATTGGGATTTGAAAGCCCGTACCGATGGCCGTACGATGGAAAGCATAAAAGCCCGTGATATGTGGAACCTGATCAACGAAGCCGCCTGGGCCTGTGCCGATCCCGGCGTGCAGTTTGATACTACCATCAACGAATGGCATACCTGCCCCGAAGGTGGTCGAATCAATGCAAGCAACCCTTGTAGCGAATATATGTTCCTCGACAATACCGCCTGCAACCTGGCCTCATTGAACCTGATGAAATTTTATGATGCTGATACAAAAGAGCTGAATGTAAAAGCCATCGAACATGCCACACGCCTATGGACTATCGTTTTGGAGATCTCCGTATTGATGGCTCAGTTTCCAAGCCCGGAAGTAGCGCAACTCAGCTACGATTACCGTACCCTGGGATTAGGATATGCTAACCTGGGAACTGTACTCATGGTTTCCGGCATCCCTTATGATAGCCCGCAAGCTACCGCTATTTGTGGGGCCGTATCCGCCATTCTAACAGGCCGTTCATATGCTGCATCCGCCGAAATGGCGGAAGTGCTTGGTGCTTTCCCGCGTTATGAAGACAATAAAAAACATATGCTGCGTGTGATCCGTAACCACCGTTATGCCGCCTACAATACGGTAGAGCATAGTGAAGGATTGTCGGTGAAGCCGGTAGGGATTGACCCTAAATATTGCCCCGCTGAATTACTTACTGCAGCTTGTAATGCCTGGGATGCAGCCCTGGTGATGGGCGAAAAATTCGGCTACCGCAACGCGCAAACCACAGTGATCGCACCTACAGGCACCATCGGCTTATTGATGGATTGTGATACCACCGGGATCGAGCCCGATTTCTCCTTGGTGAAATATAAAAAACTGAGCGGTGGCGGTTATTTTAAAATCGTGAACCAGGCGGTGCCTGCAGCGCTTAAAAATTTAGGCTATATCCAATCCGATATCAATGCTATCGAAAAATATATCATAGGCCATGGCACCCTGGTGGGCAGTGAAAGTATCAGCCATTATGCATTACAAACCCATGGCTTTACCACTATGGACCTGGTAAAGATTGAGTCACAATTGAAAACGGCGTTCCAAATAGAATTTGTATTTAATAAATTTACCTTAGGGGAAGACGCCATGAACCGCCTGGGCTTTACCAAGGAACAATTCGATGCACCCAATTTCAATATGCTGCGTGCCATGGGATTCACCCGTAAAGAAATTGAACTGGCCAATACCTATGTATGCGGAAGCATGATGATTGAAGGAGCACCGAACCTTAAAGAAGAACATTTACCGGTTTTTGATACGGCTAACCGCAACGGAAATAAGGGTGAAAGATTCCTGCATGCACATTCCCATATTCGCATGATGGCGGCCGCCCAGCCATTCATGAGTGGTGCCATAAGCAAGACAATCAACCTGCCCAACGAAGCCACTGTTGAAGAAATAGCGGCATGTTATGAGATGAGCTGGAGCCTGGGATTAAAAGCCAATGCTTTATATCGGGATGGATGTAAATTATCGCAGCCATTAAGCACTAAGAGTGAAGTGAAGGATGAAGATGAAGTGATGGAAGCCAGCCTTGAAATCGTGGAACAGATCATCGCCGAGAATGCCGACAAGAAAGTGGCAGAGCTTACTCCCGATGAAGTATTGAATGCTGCTATACGCATCATCAATTCAAGCACTGATACAATTTTCAAGCGTAAGCTTTCGAATATCGTTGAGAAGAAAAGATTACCCAATAAGCGCGAGGGATTCACACAGAAAGTGAAGATCGGCGGACAGACAGTTTTTGTTCGCACAGGCAATTATGAAGATAGTACTTTAGGTGAAATATTTATTGACCTTCATAAGGAAGGAACCACGGTAAGAAGCCTGATGAATTGTTTCGCCATAGCTGTGTCCATTGGCTTGCAGTATGGCGTGCCCCTGGAAGAGTATGTTGAGAAATTTGCTTTCACACGTTTCGAACCTGCAGGTTTTGTTGAAGGCCATGATAATATTAAGAATTGCAATTCCATTGTTGATTTTGTTTTCCGTCTGCTGGGATTTGAATACCTGCATAACGACGACCTGGTTCAGGTGAAGCCCAACAGATCATTTGATGCGAGTAATATCAGTAATTTCAGTGATGTGGAAATGAAATCCGTGATCAATACTGTTGTAGATACCGTGAATGATGACAGGCCTACCGTGGCCAGCAAAGTAATGACCAGCGACGGGACAGGCTTAAGCCAGATGAACGAGCATATCAAGAACCAGCAAAGCGATGCCCCATTATGTAATGTATGTTTTCATACTACGGTAAGGAGTGGAGTTTGCTATAAATGTTTGAATTGCGGGAATAGCCTTGGCTGCAGCTAAGGGTATGGAGTATGGGGTACTAAGTAAATACAACCATAAGGATTAATAGAAGTAATAGTTTATTTTAGTTTAGATAATTATTAAAAGCGCATTCCCAATACCGGATGCGCTTTTTTATTCAGGTGGAAAATTTCTAGGAGCTATTTAGTACCATTAAAAATTGCATAAGGTATAAATTGATAAGATAAATTATATTCGCTATTATGCGTATTTCATTTTTCCTTGTATTTTCATCTCTTTTTTCTTGTATGAAAAAGCCTGAAAAACAATGGACACTTAGGAATTTAACGCTCATAAATAATATTGGAATAATCACAATTGCATTAGATGCAGACCTAGACACATTACACTCGTGGAATCAGGTTTCTGATTATAAGTGTGGCGATTTAAAATATTACAGGTTTCAATCACATAAATTTCCAATGATAGAGGAGAGAGATTATTTACCGCAATGTCCAGACTCCATGTATGGACTAACCATAACACATATTCTTCACCAGGAATGTAATACTTTAAATATTGAATTTAAAGCCGCAGAAGTTTTAAGCAACCAAAAAGAACACCTCTATACATTGGATACCACCACCATCTTTAAAATCATGGAAACCAAAATTATAAATGGCCTCCCCTTTGCAATCTGTGCCACGATCACAAAATTCAAACATATTGAACAAAATCTTTTTGCATCAACGATGTACAAGGACAATTTTATTAATTTTAATTTCAAAAAAACATCTTCCTCAATTTCAGATTCGGCATTTATAAAGGATAGTTATGCTATGCTAATGACTTTCCAAATTAAATAGAAAAAGATTCTTACGGAAGTAAACGCCGGGAATTATTTAAATATTGCCGTCGCCCGGTATTAAATGAAGGCCATTGGTTTGGGCTTTTATTCTACCACAAACTTCTGAATTAATTTAGTCTGATCTGCGATGACACTAATTATATAAACCCCGGACGTAAATGAAGATATATCAATTCTGGTATTCGCTTTTGCGCTAAGCTCAGAATAAACAACCCTCCCTGTCAAATCCTTTATTTCATATTGTACAGGAGATTTATTTTCAGCATCATTCCATCGCATATCAATATAATTTTTTGCAGGGTTAGGTTGTATTGAGAGCGTGCCTTCTTTATTATCTGTAATTCCTGCGCCACTTGTAATCCCTTGCCTTATTACAGCAATATCATCAATATAAAAACCATCCTTATTGGTATAATTATCAGTAATCAATTGAAACCGGAGCTGTATCTTTTTCCCCAGCCAATCCGAAAGGTTAATATATTCTCTTACCCAGGTATTTTGAGTGCCATCATAAACCGGCATTCCCGCATCCTGGCTTGCAGCGCCGGTGCTGGTATATAAGCCGCAGAGTGGAACCCAGGTATTTTTGCCTGCTTCAGAGGCCATAACCTGGGCATAATCAAAGGTTTTTTCTACATCCCACCTGGTATAAAATTCCAGGTAAGCAAAATCGGTTTTAGTTAAGTCATAATCAATATTGCTGCTTATAATATACGAGGAGCCTTCAATATAATTTCCATTGGGAGAGTCATGTATGGAGGTGGGCGCAGATATAAAGCTGGAGCTTGTGATATCCCAATCCTCAGAGCCACTATTGGTCCAGCCCGATAGATTCGCGCCCTTATCGCTAAAGATCTGAACCAAAGAATCGGCATAAATTTTTTCAATGGTATCATTTTCTATAAATCCTCCTTTACGAACCTGGAGGATATATTTTATCTTTCGGTTAATCACCAACGATTTATTTACAGCATAATTAAAGGAGTCATTTCTGGTTTCCATAAGAGACATGCCGGTAAAAATTTTTGGTAAAGAGCTGCTCGTAATGGCAGTGCTCAAAGGAATGAATTTCACCGTAAATGTATCCGTATTTTTCAGCCCGATTCGTTGTATGCTATATTTTATGAAGCCTGTAGCAGCAGTGAGCTTCTTTTGATTATTATCGGTAAGGGTGGCAACATCTAAAATTAAGAGGCTGGCTTTAATATTCTGCTCAAGCAAATTCCGGCAGGTGCCGGCGATCTCGGACGACGGCATCCAGAAGGCATTACCGCATTCAGGTGTCATCGCATAAATTTTATTCTTCGAACTCTGTTCTCCATAAAACCAGTCGTCACTTGTACCATTTGAATTGTAATTCAAAGTTTCGTAGCATGTGCCGTATTTATATTTGCTTTCCTTGGTGATATAGGATGCGAAATTCTTAAATTGAACCGAATCGGGCGACAGGGCATTTTTATAACCCCAGGGATATATCACATCATTGCCATAGGTATGATAATTCAGCGCGAACTCAAACCTGTTCGTTTCGCAAAATACTTTCATCATCCTTGTTTCAGGTTCGGAGAAAGGAGCAAGACCGCGGTATGTTTGTGAATTGGTTACATTGGATGATCCGATATTATCATAGCCCCATAATTTTCCATAATTCCTGTTCAGGTCAACGCCAAAGGTAGAATCAATATTCTTCACCCTGTTCTTACGCCACATGCCGCCGCCATTGGAGTTGGTGGATTGATTATAAAGGTAGCCGTCGGGGTTTAAGCAAGGAATAAAATACATCTGGGTATTGTCGACCAGGTATTTTATTTGAGCATTAGTATTATAATTCTCAAGCAAATAATACATATACATGATTAGCTGCGAAAGGCAAAGCGGTTCGCGGGCATGGTGCAAAGCGCTGTATAATATTTTCGGCTCGTTGGCTTCATCGGTGTTCGGATTGTCGGATATCTTCACC
>JBBRJE010000079.1:0-10207 GCA_038219845.1 Bacteroidia bacterium | reverse complement strand
TGATGTTCTGGGGATCAAAAGGAAATCACTAACAGGCTGTCTCGGTTCTGCAAATAAAGTCGGAGTTAAGGCAGTTTCCTTTGTTTGCTTTTTTGAACTCGCTTCACGATATTTTTTAACGTTATTAATCCTCTCAATAACTTTAGGCATTGTCTTTAATTCTTTTGGATCAGCATCTTTTAAGTAGAGAACCCAACGATTTCTGCCATTAATAAACTCCTCTCCACTTAATATCTGCTTGAAATATTTTAAAGCAGTTGGTTCTTCAATAAGAAAATCTTCTTTCTCCTGATCCGTAAACAGATAATTTCCTCCGTCAACTATTTTATTTCCATATAACATCTCAGGAACATTACAAATTAGTTTCGTTCTTGTCAGCAAGTAGAGATCACGTCCTTCAACCAAATATGGATTGATGTTTTTTACTTTTACTTCATGTGGTTCGCTTTTGAGATCATCATATTCATAGATTAATTTCTCCGCTGTATCGTAATTAGCGAAACCAATTATGACCACATGTACTGCAGCATTTCCTTTTGCTTCATTCCCCCATCTAAAAGTACGGTGAGCAAAATGTATTTTAATATTATATTTCTTGAACAATTCATTCCAAAGAACGCCCACTTGTTCACCTTGTGATATAGAATTCGTACTAACAAAAGCAGAAGTAGTGTTTGGTTGATTCTTTTGTTTTTGATCATTAACCTGCTTCATATATTGAGCGGACTTTATATACCAAGCCGTCACATAATCTAAAACACCTGCTCCTCTCACTCCAGCGAAAATTTTTGCCATATCCTTTTTTTGCTCATCGTTCTGTAAATGTTTGCCAATGAAAGGAGGGTTCCCTAATATAAAATTATAAACCGGTTCCTCCTTCTCCCAAGGAATCGGTTCAATTAAACTTTGCCAATCAATTCTCAATGCATTACCATGCTTAATTGTAGCGCTTTTGCGCAAGGGCAGGCGCACATAATATTCTCCAAAAGCCTGGCTTATCAATTGGTTCATCTGGTGGTCCATCAGCCACATGGCTACCTGTGCAATCTGTGCAGGGAATTCTTCATATTCAATTCCATAAAAACGGTCCACATCGCATTTAATCAACAGGCTCACATCCACTCCGGCCTCGGCAGCAACCACTTTGCGTAGTTCCTGGTGCTTATAAAGCAAATGTTTTATGATATCAATTTCAAGCAAGCGCAATTCGCGGTAAGCAATGATCAGGAAATTCCCGCAGCCACAGGCGGGGTCTAAGAAACGAAGACGGCTTATCTTATCATGAAACTTCAACAGTTTAGCCCTGATATCTTTTATCGATTCAAATTCTTCTCGCAGCTCATCGAGGAACAACGGCTTTATAACCTTTAGGATATTCTTCTCGCTGGTATAATGCGCGCCCAAATTACGGCGGGCGGTGCTATCCATCACACTCTGAAACAAGGAACCGAAAATAGCCGGGGAAATTTTGCCCCAGTCGAGCAGGCAGGAATCAAGCAATACCTTGCGCATATCGCTATCGAAGCTGGCAAAAGGTAATGATTCTTCAAAGAGCTTGCCATTTACATAAGGGAAGGCATCGAGGCTCTCGTTAATGTTTTTCAGGCGTTTGTCTTTCGGCGTATTGAGTATGGAAAAGAGCTGGCTTATATGCACGCCAAGGTCGGTGCCATCTTCATTGGTTTTTAATTCGAGGTACTCATTAAATATCCCTTGCTCAAAAATATTTGTATCGTCGGCAAAAAGGCAGAAGAGCAAACGCACGAGGAACAGCTCCAGGTGGTGCCCTTCGTATCCTATGGCTTTCAGCTTATCGTGCAGCTTGCCCATAAGCAGGGCCGCTTCAATATTTACAGGGTCCTGCTCTTTATACGTTCGTTTTTCATAGCCGGCAATAAAACCAAAGAGCTGCACATGATTAACCAGCTCGGGCAAGGTAAATTCATTGCTTGTGCCTTCATCCAGATCGTATAAACGGAAACGGGCAAAATCGCTGACGAGGATATAACGGGGCAGCTCTTTATCATTCAAGCCGGGGAAATAATCCTTGGCTTGTGAATAGGCCTTATCTAAATCTTTGCCACGGCTCTTATGCTCTATAAGAATCATGCCTTTCCATAAGAGATCAATGAATCCTGTTTTGGCGCCAAGTTTCTTTACCTGTTGCTCGAAGGTGGCAACGCGCCGGCGGCTAATACCAAATATATTAAAGAAGCCATCCCAGAAAGATTTCGCTTCAGCATCTTCGCTGGTCTCATGCTCCCATTCCTTACTAAAGGCGGTTGCGCGTGCTTTTATTTCGTTCCAGCTTAAAGCCATGGGTGTATGGAGTTACGTATTACGGCGCTTCGCTATTACGAATTACGATGCGGTAACGACTACAGAAACGTAATTCAATGTCGTTAGTTAAGATTAGAATCGCTACGCGGTTTGTTTTAACACAGAGGACACGAGGTTAAAAATACATCCCGCCACTTCGGGCGGGAAGGACACAGAGAAATGCAGGTGTAGAAATCTATAATTGTTTTCCTCTGCGCCCTCTTCATGTATTTAATCTCTGTGTTCTCAGTGTTAAAATGCATTTCTTTTCCGCGAAGCGGATACCTGAACCGATTTTACATTAATAACTACTTATCTAAACAACATTCAAACGTAATTGGTAATTCGTAAATAATTTTGTTGCAATATATGTTTTTTTGATATGTAGAATGAACTGATTAATTAACGAAATACGAATTATAGGTAATATTAATGAGGAGGGAAATTGCAAAGTTTACTGATTTTAGATCTCCTGGAGATGTGCATTGATTATCCGAGTTGGAGTGACTGTATTCACTAACCACTCATCTAAAAATTAACAGGTATCCCCCCCGTAGCCACCATATTGCTTTTATTCAATGCCCTATCTACAATAAATATATTCAGCCTTATGGAATCAGGAACGATAGCGCCGATGATAGGTTCGATCTTTAGCGTCATGATTCCGGAGATGCTTTTATTCCTGGTGTCGGGCTGGATATTGACGATCCTGTCATTATAGTTCACGGTATCGTTGGCATTGATAACATAATTATAGGATCCATTTTTGCCGGCCAGGTATTCGGTAAATACATTATAATAATAGGGGTCGCCGATGCGGTAAGGATAGGCCGTATCGGTAATATTCAGGCCAATATCACCATCGCCGTCTTCAAATTCCAATTTAATAAAGATCAACGAATCTGTGGGGAAATTCTGATAAGGGATTTTGCTATAACCAATATATTTAATGATCGGTATCGGGCTTGCGATGCTTTGTTTACTGCACCTGGTAAGCATAAAACCAAGCACGAGGCCAAGGGAAGCCATAGCAAAATATTTTCTGATCATTTTCTTTTTCACGAATATAATAAAATTAATTTTGCAATCCAAATGACGACCTCTACACACCGTGCCCCAATTCGCGCTCCACGCGGAAATCAAATCAGCTGCAAAGGCTGGATACAGGAAGCAGCCCTGCGCATGTTAATGAATAATCTTGATCCGGATGTGGCTGAAAAGCCCGAGGACCTTATCGTTTATGGAGGCTTGGGAAAAGCTGCCCGTAACTGGGAGTCTTACGATCTTATCGTGAAAGCCCTCCGTGAGTTGGAAAATGATGAGAGCTTAATGATCCAGAGTGGAAAGCCCGTGGCGATATTAAAGACACAGGTAAATGCGCCCCGTGTATTGCTTGCCAATAGCAACCTGGTAGGGCGCTGGGCCACCTGGGAACATTTCCGTGAGCTGGATAAGAAAGGACTGATTATGTACGGACAGATGACGGCTGGAAGCTGGATATATATTGGATCACAGGGCATCGTTCAGGGTACTTATGAAACCTTTGGAGAAGCCGCACGCAAGCATTTCAACGGGAGCTTGAAAGGAACGATCACTGTTACTGCGGGCTTGGGCGGTATGGGTGGTGCGCAGCCTTTGGCCGTGACGATGAATGAAGGCGTTTGTTTGGTTGCCGAAGTTGAAGAATGGAGAATAAAAAAACGTATTGAAACGCGCTACCTCGATATGATGAGCCGTGATATTGATGATGCGATAAATAAAGCATTGAAGGCGAAAGAAAAAGGGATGGCTGTTTCTATTGGCGTTTGGTGCGATGCCATCAGCCTGCTGGAGCGGATGAAAGAAAGAAATATAATCCCTGATCTGCTTACAGATCAGACCTCGGCACATGATCCATTGATTGGTTATTACCCTCACGGACTGAATACAGAAGTGGCGGATGCCATGAGGAAAAGTAATCCGACAGAATATTTAAAGCGGGCTTATTCAAGTATTGTAACTCATGTAGAATTAATGTTAGATTTTCAAAAGCTTGGCAGCATCACTTTTGATTATGGAAATAATATTCGTGCAGGCGCTTTTGAGCATGGCGTAAATAATGCATTTGATTTCCCGGGCTTTGTGCCTGCATTTATAAGGCCTCAGTTTTGTGAAGGACGTGGGCCCTTCAGATGGGTGGCTTTGAGTGGCGACCCCCAGGATATTTACACAACAGATGAATTATTAAAGGAAATGTTTCCTGATAATGAAGGCTTACAACGCTGGTTAAGACTGGCGAAAGAAAAAATTTCTTTCCAGGGATTGCCTGCGCGCATATGCTGGCTTGGGCAGGGCGAGCGGGAGAAAGCCGGACTTGCTTTCAATGAGCTGGTACGCACCGGAAAAGTAAAAGCACCGATAGTAATCGGCCGCGATCATCTGGATACAGGCTCTGTGGCCAGCCCCAACAGGGAAACGGAAGCGATGATGGATGGATCGGATGCTATTGCAGACTGGCCTATATTAAACGCATTTGTAAATATTGCTGCCGGAGCATCCTGGGTTTCGCTGCACCAGGGTGGGGGAGTAGGCATGGGCTATAGTATTCATAGTGGCATGGTGATCGTTGCTGATGGAACAAAGGAAGCGGAAGAAAGATTAAAAAATGTATTACGAAACGACCCTGGCATGGGTGTCATCCGCCACGCAGATGCAGGATATGATATTGCGATTGATACCTTGAAGAAGCATGGACTTGGGATTGAGGATAGAATTGAAAATTGAAAATAGAAAATGATCCAGACAGGAATGTTTCTTTATATTCGTTGACATAAAATGGTGTGGGTTTCTGCGAGAGTATCTCATTTTCAATTTTCAATTCCTAAAATGTATTTCATTTTCAATTTTCAATTTTCAATTTTCAATTAAAATAATGATTTCTCATCTCGAAGGAAAATATACCACCATCACACCTACCTATGTAGTGCTGGATGTAAATGGGGTTGGATACGAGGTTCATATCTCATTATACACCCATTTAAAAATTAAAGACCTGAAAGAAGGGCGACTGCTTACCTATCTTAATATTAGGGAAGATGCCCATGTGCTCTTTGGATTTTTTGATGAATTGGAACGTAATCTTTTTAAGCACCTGATCTCAGTGAATGGCGTCGGGCCATCCACAGGAAGGATGATTTTATCCTCGCTTACACCGAGCGAAATCCAATTGGCGATTTCCGTTGGAAATATCGGAGCGCTCACAGCGATCAAAGGTGTAGGCCCTAAATCGGCGCAGCGCCTGATTCTGGAATTGCAGGATAAATTAAAACGTGAAACAATCATCAATGAATCATCCGGGGCAGGCTTGGGCAGTATGGCCCGCACAGAGGCCATGGGAGCATTACTCATGCTCGGCTTCAGCAAGGCGCCTGCGGAAAGAGAAGTGGACAAACAGCTAAGAATAAATCCAACATTAACGGTAGAGGCTTTAATTAAACTAGCATTGAAAAACTTATAATGTATGAAGCCATCATATTAGCCGGTGGATTGGGAACACGCCTACGAAGTGTAGTGCATGAGGTTCCCAAGGTAATGGCGCCTGTGGCCGGTAAGCCTTTTTTACATTATATCATCACCAAGCTCATCAAGGAAAAAGTAACAAGGATAATTTTAGCTACCGGTTATAAGCATGAAATTATCAGAGAATTTATTTCCAATTCTGATTACCAGGCAGATTTTATTTTCAGCATTGAGCAAGAGCCTTTAGGTACAGGAGGTGGAATTAAGCTGGCGCTGGAATCTGCAATACAGCAAAATATATTTATCGTCAATGGGGATAGTTATTTTAATTGCCGCCTGGCAGATCTAATACAGCTGCATCATAAAAGTGAAGGAGATATTTCACTTGCCTTAAAGCCAATGCAAAAATTTGATCGTTATGGGACTGTTGAACTGGAAGGCGATCGAATCATTCATTTCAATGAAAAAAAATATTGTGAAGAAGGATTGATCAATGCGGGGGTTTATATCAGCAGACGAAGCATCTTTAACGAATTGGATCTGCCTGAAAAATTTTCTATGGAGAAAGAAGTTTTTGAAGCAGAAACAGATACTTTAAAAATAATGGGCTTCCCCTTCACAGATTATTTTATTGATATAGGTATTCCTGAAGATTATGAAAAGGCACAGGAGGATTTTAGAGGAAAGCTATAATGTTTTTCTGTTTTTACAAAAAGAGAAGAAGCATAAAAGATGATGAGATTTTTCTATCTTGCGGCCCACATGGAATGGAAAAATTTGTTACGAAAAAAAACTGTTTCACAGGTAATGAAAAATGCCGCTCTCGAAGGCGAGCATACCTTAGGAAAGCATCTCACTGCAATTGATCTTACAGCCCTGGGGATTGCTGCCATCATTGGCGCAGGTATTTTTACAACCATTGGCAAAGCCTCAGCTGATGGAGGTCCAGGGGTAGTTTATCTTTTTATTTTTACTGCCCTGGCTTGTAGTTTTGCAGCTTTCGCCTATGCCGAATTTGCGAGCCTGGTTCCTGTTTCAGGCAGTGCTTATACTTATAGCTATGTGGCCTTTGGAGAACTGATCGCCTGGATCATTGGCTGGGCGCTGATCATGGAATATGCCATTGGGAATGTAACGGTAGCCATTGGCTGGAGCGAATACTTTACTTCTTTATCAGGGCAAATAAATATCGACGCATTAAACATCCATGGCATTCATTTGCCGGCCTGGATGACTTTGGATATTCTCTCTGCACATAATGGTTTTAAGGAAGGCACCGCTTTAATGCAAAGTGGAAAAACCTTTGAGAATTTAAATGAAGGCTTGCAAAGAGCTTATACAGCCTATAATACGTCTCCCACTTTTTTGGGAATGCATATGGTGATGAATGTGCCGGCATTATTTATTGTTATTGCAATAACCATGTTGGTTTATAGAGGTATTAAAGAATCACGCAATGCCAGTAATATTATGGTGGCAATAAAATTACTTGTTGTTGTGCTTGTAATTATTGTGGGTACCGGATTTATTGATGTGAAAAATTGGAACCCGTTTTTGCCAAATGGAATACCCGGCGTTTTGAAAGGAGTCTCTGCTGTGTTCTTTGCCTATATAGGTTTTGATGCCATCAGCACCACGGCAGAAGAATGCAAGAACCCACAGCGTGATCTGCCCAAAGGCATGATGTGGGCCATAATTATTTGCACTATTCTTTATATTTTGGTGGCCCTGGTTCTTACCGGAATGATAAATTATAAAGAGCTTGATGTGGCTGATCCCTTGTCTCACGTATTTGAAAAATTAAATTTGAAATGGATGGCAGGTATTGTGGCGGTGAGTGCTGTAGTTGCTATGGCCAGCGTGCTTCTTGTATTCCAGATCGGGCAGCCGCGCATATGGATGAGCATGAGCCGCGACGGGTTATTGCCTAAGCGTTTTTCGAAGGTTCATCCCAGGTTCAAAACTCCTTCGTTCTCCACTATTATTACCGGAGTTATTGTATGCACCGGCACCTTGTTTTTAAATATTGATATGGTTACCGACCTATGCAGCATATGCACCTTATTCGCGTTTGTATTGGTATGCGCCGGGGTGCTGAAGCTGGATATGGATCCCAATCGTGCGCCAGGCAAATTCAAAACGCCCTATATAAATTCAAAATATATCTTTAGCTTTTTACTAATACTCGCCGTAACATTATCCTTTACGTATAATGAAAAAGGAACGAAGAATTTTATTACCAATGCGGCTACAGTTCATAACCCTTCCTCTTTTATTTCAAATTTAAATATTAATGAGATTGATGAAGTAAAAAATAAAATAAAGGAAACAGATGAAGCGGGCTTTACAAAAAATGAAAATGACCTCGAAGCTTACCTCAGCAGCTTCAAAGCCGATAAATATGAGTCTTTGATCAATACGCTTCC
Source organism: Bacteroidia bacterium (assembly GCA_038219845.1). GTDB lineage: Bacteria > Bacteroidota > Bacteroidia > UKL13-3 > UKL13-3 > CAINMV01. The sequence goes on along the minus strand of JBBRJE010000079.1, from coordinate 1,964 downwards.
GGTGAGCTATGATAAAAAGTATGAAACGGGTATTGCTTTATTCAAGCATAAAATACCGACCTGGATTTTTATCATTATCGCTTTGGCACTTGCTGTTTTTGCATTTAAGAATAATGCATCACTTATCCCATTGCTTGGACTTATAAGCTGCCTGTATATGATGAGTGAATTAGGTTATAAGAACTGGATGTATTTCGGCATCTGGCTCATCGCAGGCCTGCTTATATATTTTAGTTTTTCTTATAAAAACAGTAAGCTTGGAAAGTCGTCAGTCGTCAGTCGTCAGTCGTCAGTCAATTGAGAGTGTATTCTCGATTTACTATTCAATATAGTATAGTTAAGCCAAGTTTCATGGCTTTTGGGCAGAAGTCCATTAGGGGATTCCCAAAGGCAATACCAGTAATGGTTTAATGATTCTTAGGTAAACATTAGAGCAACAAAACCTAATAACGTTAAAAATAATTGTTACAATTGCTAGCTATAGCAAGCAATTACCTATGAATGTTATTTTCCCCTCTCCTCCCATCCTTTACACCTATACATAATTTCCAGCTCCATTAAACGATGTACTTGCGGATGATCACGAATTACTTACAATTGATTTATCTTCAACTCGTTTAAAAATCATTTCTTTTTATCTTTCAAGGGAAGTAATAATTTCAAAGCTATGCCGATTCCATAATATTCACCTTTTGTGTATCCACTTGCATTTTTTAATGGATCGTTATTAAATTTATATTCTGTATTGATCTGTGAAATATTTCTGAAACCTATAAAATAATGGGAGCCAATACTTAAAATCATTGTTTTTGTAATTTTGTAGTCAATTTCAAATTTAGTTTCAATAAGTGAGAATCTCTTTTTTAAATTTTCAAACGATTCCGTGTATGAGAATGTATTCGGAAATTGTGAAATAGTTCGCCAATTACTTGTTATTAACCAATAATAATCAGAATTTATACAAAAGTGATATCCTACACAAAAAGTAAGAAATATTTTTGTTTTATAAATGTCCACCGTAGATTTTATTCGTATAGGTAGTTGCCATATTCTAATGGAGTTTAATGTCAATAAGATGGGGGAAATAGGCGATACCTTTGTAACTTGGTAACCTAAACCTAAACCGTTTGAAAACCTATTCCTAATTATAGCGCTCTCTAATGATAACCCATTTCTCATCCTATATCCAAAAAAAATGCTTCCGGAAGTGCATGTCGTTGATTGATGTTTTATACTATTTCCGTAATTAAAAAAGTTATAAATTGCTTTATTGGTAAATTGATCTATTCCAATAAAGAATTTATTTTGTGAATTGGCGAAGATGGAAATACAAAGGATAAAAAGAGTCAGAAATCTATGCATTTTGAAGGGTATACAATAAAGATATAATTTTTAATTCAACAAGATAATTAAGTCTTCATATTTTTAATATTTCTACTCCTTAGAATTTACTTATTAATTACTTTTTTCTTTCGAAACAATAACTCACTTTTAATATGAATAATTGGTTACGACATTTAGAAAAAGCTTCCTGAAATTCAAATGAAGGAGGAGTAGTTGTATAATATTCTTTAGAAGAGACATATAAATAGTTACTTTTACTTGGAACAAAATGATAAGAATAGACTAAACCAATCCCCATTTTCCCTAAAGTATAGCAAACATTAATCTCAGGTGATATTCCAAAAAGTATTGGGGAACCAAGCGTTTTATAATTAATTACTGTATTATTCCAAAATACATATGAATTCTGATTTTCTAATCTCCCTGAAGGAAGAAAAATACTACCAAGTAAAGCCCCATTTACAGTGAACTTATTTAAGTGTTACCAGCAAACAAATATGTACAGATTTCAGCAATTAAGGATGTACATAAAATGGAAAATAGCGATGTACAATTCTGCACAATATTACCATAATTTATTTTCGTTTTAAAAAATTGTTTTTCTGTTCTCCATCCGATAG
>JBBRJE010000078.1:0-10279 GCA_038219845.1 Bacteroidia bacterium | reverse complement strand
GAAAAACCGTGCCGTCAATAAAATTAAAAATCCGAATGAATTTAATGATAAGGAGATAAAAACACTGCATTTCAAAGAAAATAATATCCATGACTTTGCATTTTTTGCAGATAAGAAATGGTGTGTAGCCATGGAAGAAGTGATATTGCCATCAGGAAAAGCAGTGATGGCTTATGCCTTTGATACTATTTATGAGGAAGCCCGATCGGGGGTGAAATACATCAAAAAAACCCTGGTATACCTTTCTGCACATGTGGGGGAATATCCTTATAATACTGCCAAATCATGCACCGGAGCCTTGGAGGCCGGTGCCGGTATGGAATATCCTACGGTAACAATTGTAGGCCAGCAGCATGAAGCGGAAGTGGTGCACGAAATTGGTCATAATTGGTTCTATGGAATCTTCGGAACAAATGAACGGCGATATCCATGGATGGACGAGGGCATAAACACCTTTTACCAGCTCGAGATATGCAGTGAGCAGGAAAGCGGCGTGATAAAGAAAGTGATAAAGAAAATGATAGGGAATAATTTTGAATACAATGAAGAAAGTCTTCAATGGCTGCTTGGTGAAATTAATTCTTCACGCGCTGAAGATGTACCCGTGACCCTGCATTCCACCGCTTATAGTGTGCCAAATTACGGTGCCCTGGTTTATTACCGCACCGCGTTGAATATGATGTATCTCCGCTCCTATCTGGGAAATGATATTTTTGAGGCAAGCATGAAATATTATTATGATACCTGGCATCATAAGCACCCGCTGCCCGGCGATCTGAAAAATTGTTTCGAAAAGATAAGCGGTAAAAACCTGTCATGGTTTTTTGACGGTATGATTAACGAGACCCAGAATTATGATTTGGCCATCACCAAAATATTGAAGGAAGATAAAAATGAAGAGTTGGAGATTCATCTTAAAAACAATTCCGGAAAAGCCATCGCTATCCCAATAAAAATGAGCAGCAGCACCAATTCACGAATTTTCTGGATTGAGCCATTCACGCATGACACTATTATTCATATTCATAATATCGGTTATTCCAAGGTAGAGCTCAACGACAAGCCGTATTTTGTTGAAACCAGGGTTAATAATAATTATTATTTCCTTAATAAGCATCTGCATAAATCAAAGCCACTACAGCTTCGGCCGGCTATCGGACTTGAAAATAAATACCACCGCACGGTTTTTTTTATCCCTGTTTCCGGGCGTAATGCTTTTAATAAATATATGCTTGGAGTCGCCTTTTATAATAGCACGCTCATACGGAAAAAGCTGGAATATCTTGTGGCCCCTTTATATTCTTTTGAAAAAGGGAATATCAATGGTTATGCGAATATCAGCTATACATTTATGCCACGAACAGCAATAATCAACACCTGGAACCTGGGAATAAAAGGCGCCAAATTCAATTCAAGATATAATTCCTACAGCCCCTTTGTATACGTGCGCATGCAGCCCTATTTGCAGTTTAATTTCACCAGGCCCACCAATGCCAGCCGGCTGGAACGGTTTGTTAGATTAGATTTCACAAGGATACTTCAGAAAAAAGAATCAGCCGACGATTCTTTATTCAACGATAATAACACCAATTATCTTAATCTGCAGTATAGCTTCGACCACAAGACACTTCTTAATCCATATAAATTTAAAATTATGATGGAGAAAAATCTGGGTAATAAGGTGAATGATTACGTAAAATTAAGTGTCAAAGCCCAGTTTAAATTAAGCTATGATAATCCTAAAAAAAGACTCGCCATTGATTTTTTTGCCGGTAAAGTATTTTATAATGAAACCAATGCAGATGCTTTCTATGATTTCTATTTATCCGGGGAAAATCCTACCCATGATTACAAATTCTGGTATGCAATTCCCAACCGTGACCCCCAGGTAAAAACGCAGATATTCAACGAGCAGGGAGGAGTAAGAACTAATGTATTGGGATTTCATACTTCAGGACTGGGCGCCACCCTTCGTTTCCGCAGCCAGATACCATTCACAGATCTTATTCGTCCTTATGTAGATTTCGGATCCTACCAGGGACTTCAGAAAGAGCACCAGGTGAAATTCTTTTACACCTCCGGAATTTCATTGGTGATACTGGAAGATGCTATAGAAATTAATTTTCCACTCGCCTTTATTCATAAATATGATATCGCAGGCAATACAAATTATGAAGTCAATAAAAGCTTCCAATTCGCCCAATCGAAAACATTAAATAATATTGTATCACTCAATAATATAAGGTATTGGGAAACGGTGACCATCCTTCTGAACCTGGATAAGCTGAATCCCATTTATTGGGTAAGGAATTTCCCCTTGGGAAAATAGCAGACGGTTAAAATGGATGAAATTACTGCCAGGACAGTATCAGTGTAGCATAGCCAGGGCATTTTTTTTTACGATTCCGAGCCGGGGAAAGAATCATTTTTATTTATTAAATTCTTTTTATAAATTCGTGCTAAATAAATAAATGCAGATGCTCGTATATAAATTATGGATTGAAAAAAATGCATTCCAGCTTTTTACCAACCTGGGGGAAGCACTGGGCCTGGCTTCCTCGCGCATAAAATTATTCTTCTTTTATGCTGCGTTTCTAACTGCCACTTCACCCATTATCCTAAAACTAATATTGTATTTTTGGTTTAATATGAAAAGCTATATCCGGGAACGCCGCCGAAGCGCCTGGGAATTGGATTAAACAAAGAATCCTTTCGTGGCCTTTCGAATCATAGATAACCAAATAATGAAAGTTAGATCGAGTGGTGGGTTAGGCACATTTTACGTTGACCGACTCCGACCAAGAGCCAGGAAAGGAATTCTCTGCATTATTTTGCTTTGAGGATAATTTTTCTTTCAATCGTTTGAAACAGCAGCTCCTTATTGGCCGGCTTATTGTCATTGTCTAGTAATTCCAGCTTGATACTATTTTCTCCCATGGGCAAACCTTCGATATAAAAAGGTTTCCATTCGCTAATCATAAATATTTTGCCATTGATTGTAGCGCGCACCTTATGGCCATTTTTCAGGGAATCATTCACCAAATAAAAATCAAGCAGGATTTTCTTTGTGTCGTTACCTATATACTCACCTTTAGGACGGCTGTAAAATAAAAGTGGCTGTTTTAAATCAATATCACCGATTTTAGTTTGAACATCCTTACCTATATTAAATTGCTTGAGCACAAAAGCATCAGCGGTTTTTATGCTTTCATGGTAGCTCCGGGAAAGGAAAGACAAGGCCACATAATGCCCGTCGGCAAGCTTCTTCTTGAACTTCGAGATATACCAGGCCTCATAAGGCATATTATTTAAAATTAAATGGATATGCTGCCCCTTGGCACTGTTGGCGCATACTTTGGAAGCAGCGTCCGTTGTTTGTGATCCCAGAACATAATTCTCGAGGTCATAAATAAATTTCACGCTGTCACCGTCATTCAGGTATTTATATTCGGCAATCACAGCGAAAGGGAACGCTGTGGAGGGCTCGCATGGCGTTAATTTTATTTCAGCTTTCTCTCCCTCAGGCATGGGAGCAGGAACTTTATTTTTAAGATAAATAAACCCGGCAGTCACAATACCCACCAGGACAATGCAAAGAATCAATATATTTTTCATGGAGATAAAAATTAAATATTTCAGTAATAAAGCAATATCAAGGCAAATGTAATTATTTTTGAGGCGCGGATGCAATTGCCTAATATCAATAATCTTAAATTAACACAATTAAGCAGCTTACAGCTTTTTCAATTGATGCGTTACAGCACGCTGTTCCTCAACAGTGTGCTGATGAGTAATTTCCTACATACGGTAAACGAGGTAAGCGCCTATGAAACCTTATTCCTTTATGGCGCTACCTTCTATTCCTTCTGGCTTTCGGGCATAAACAATACACTCTTTCCGCAAAGAGCTGTTTACGGACAAAAGATTTATTTTAATGCATTCCTTATATTAGTCCTGTTTTCTACAGTGTCGGGCGTTGCGATGATGGCCTATGCTGCAACGGACAATACCTTAGCCGACAAAAGCCTTTTGCAGCATTACGCGCTTTATACCATCGTTAATGCCACCACTTATTTAACCGAGTATATCCTGATACTGGAGCACCAGTACCTGCATGTGCTCATCTATGCAGCCGTGATTTTTGTGCTGCAGATCCTGTGTAATCTAATTCCTGTTTTTCTGAATATGAATTTGTTTATAGTGGTTCATGCCCTGCTGCTGCTTGCCGCTGCAAAATTGATTTATCTTTTATTTATCCTAAAACGTTTTTCTGTTGCAATATATGAAAAACGTATCGCTGTACAATTGATCAAGAAATCTTCCCCTGTGATGCTCAGCCTGCTATTCAGCGGCACCATTGATTTCAGCAATGGTTATCTCATCCGTCATTATTTAGGCAGCCTCGATTTTGCACGGTACCGTGCAGGAGCGCGGGAATTTCCCATCTTCCTTATCATGACCAATACCTTAAGCAATGTGCTGAGCGGGCAGATCGCAGAGTTCAATACCCAAAATAAGCTCCACGAGGGACTTCTGCACCTGAGGCAAAAAACAGCCACCCTGCTACGCTATCTCTTTCCCCTGGCCGTAATCCTTTTAATTGTGAGTAAGTATATATTTGCCCTCCTCTATTTTAAAAAGCCGGAATTTGCAGAAGGCTTTCGGGTCTTCAATATCTTATTGCTGCTGCTGGTAAGCCGATTTCTTTATCCGCAAACAGTGCTGCTTGGCTTGCATAAAACCCGGTTCCTGGCCTATACCTCAGTGATAGAATTTGGTTGTATTTTTATCCTGGCCTGGGCTCTTATTTTCCCATTCGGGATCTACGGAATCGCATTCGCTACCGTTTTCGGGTTTTATATTGAAAAGATCATCCTGCTTTATTTTTGTAAAAAGGAGGGGGTGGCAATAAGTGCTTACCTTCCTGTAAAACAGTGGGCCATCTATAGTGCAGTGCTCTGGGCCGTTTTCATTTTTGTATCTTTATTTTAAACATATATTCCATATGCAATGGAATTCAAGAGCGACCAGGCATCAGTTTATATTATAAGGTTAAAGCCTTATAATGATAAAATATAAGTCATAAGCCTTATAATATAAAATTATAAGTCATAACCCTTATAATATAGCAATATAAGGTAAATGCCTTATATTTGCATTTGTAATACTTGAAAAAATGAATCAAGCTGTTATCACCTCAAATATCATTCATTCTTCCAGGGTATCAGAAGCTCATAAGGAATGGCTATACGAGAGTATCAGTGGAGGACTGTCCATTTTTGAAAGTGGATTTGGGATGAAGAGTGAAATGTATCGCGGGGATAGCTTTCAGTGCCTGGTGGAGAATTGCAGGAATGCCCTGAGAGCGGGCCTGGTGATCAAAACATTTATACGTAGCCTGAATCCATGGGAAGGAGAAGGAAGCCCCCCGAAAAACACTAAAAATACAATCAACCCAGTATGGATATTTGATGTTAGGATGGGAATAGGGATTGGAGATATTGACCTCAGGTTAAAAAACATTGCCACTTCCAATGGCAAAGCATTCCAAATTTCGGGCCGCTTGCTGGATGAGATGAAAACTACAAAAAGCAGGCTGGCCATAGGTTCTGACGATAATTATAACGAAGAATTAATGATGGAAAGCACCTTGCTGGATACGATTCTTAGCAGGACTTCAGCATTACAATGCGAGGTGATCAACCTGAAGCTCCTGGGTTATACTGAAATTGAAATTTCCCGACGCTTAAAAATACAACAGTCGGCTGTGAACCAACGCTCCATAAGCGGTAATTGGAATGTGATCAGTAAAATGGTGGATTACTTCGAAAAAATTTATGCCAATGGATAAGATCAATTTCTTCACAACATACCAGGGCAATTTGCTCATCAGGCTCTTGCTGGCGCATATATACGCAACGAATAGGTATTGGCAGGCACTATGATGAGCTATGCCTTATCTATCATGACCAGCGTGGCTATTAACTTGCTCAAATATTAAAACCGCAATACATGATTTATAATACACTTATTTTCGACCTGGGAAATGTAATTTTCCAATTCTCTTTTGATCGCAGCTTTCAATATTGGGCCAAAGCTTCGGATAAAAGTTTTGAGGAAATTAAAGAGAAATTTAAATTTGATGAGGTATTCAATAAATTTGAACGAAACGAAATTTCCCCTGCCGAATTCAGGAAATTAATTTCTGCAAGGCTTGAGATTAATCTTAGTGATGAGGAATTTGATAAAGGCTGGTGTAATTTATATATGGATGTTTTCCCTGGGATTGATGAACTCTTAGCTCACTTGAAAAATAAATACCGGCTCATTGCATTATCAAACACAAATAGCATACATCAAAAAGTTTGGAAAATTAAATATGCCCCGACCCTCATTCATTTCGAAAAAATATTCAGCTCTCACGAACTGCTTTGCCGCAAGCCCGAGCCTGAAATTTATATTACTGTGCTTGAGCATTTAAAAATTGAACCCGGACATGCTATTTTTCTGGATGATATGCCAGAAAATGTTGCGGGCGCAGCAGCGGTGGGAATGAAAACAATTCTTGTAAGAACACCAGCACAAATGAAGGCTGAATTGGAGGAATGGCTGAAATAGTCGTAAGTAACAGTCATCAGTCGAATACATGATTATTGATAAAAAAAACCATTTAGAATCTTACCATCAACATTAAACATTGTAAATTTTCAATTTTCAATTGTCAATTACTACTCCACCGTTTTTCTCATTCTCTTCAACACCATCCTCCAGGCTAATTTTGATTTTCTGAATTTTTTCTTCGCTCCCTTTCCTGGATATTTCTCATTTACTTTTTTTCCAGGATCTCTTTCATGGTCTTTAAAACGCTCTTCCAGTTTTGTTTTGCCTGTATTACTCCTTTCTCGTTCTCAATATTATCCTGGGTGATGGTGAGCACCGTCTTCCCATTTCGCTGCGATATCTTCTGCGTCACCGTGGCGTAATTTTCAGGCTTATCTACCTTGCCTCCCATAGAACTCCAATAGGTGCTTTGCAATACTTTCCCTGGTTCAAATTTTTTAATTGTCCCTTTATCGTTAAATGCTTTCCCCTGAAACTCTCCTTTGTAAGTGATAGGGCTGCCTACTTTCCAATCGGAGCTCACCTCGGCACCCATCAGATATTTTTTAATCTGTTCAGGATTTGTAATGGCGTCCCATACTTTGGCAGACTTTGCATTAAAGCTTAGGGAAGTGCTTGCTTTTAAATTCTTTTTCATTCTATATTATATGCTATTGGCATGATCTGACAAAAATAACACTCCAGAAAATAAATGTATTTATATAAAGACCTTTAAAACTTATACAATTATTGGAATGAAAATCAGCATCCACTCCTTATCACCCCCCATACAATTTTTTAATTTCATTTGTATTTCTATCTTGCACCATGAATATCGCAGTATTAGGAACGGGTACCGTAGGCAATGCCATCGCTTCCCGTTTAATAGAATTAGGGCATATTGTTAAGATGGGCTCACGAACTGCACATAATGAAAAAGCGATGGCGTTTGTTACGCTTCATCCTTTAGGCAAAGCAAGTGCCGGCACCTTCGCCGATGCGGCCGCTTTCGGTGAAATCATTTTTAATTGTACCCTTGGGATGGAATCAGTAAATATCCTTAGAAGCGCCAATGAAAAAAATCTGGATGGAAAAATCCTTGTGGATATTTCCAATCCTCTGGATTTCTCCAAAGGGATGCCGCCCAGCCTGAGTGTTTGTAATACAGGCTCGCTGGGTGAAGAAATACAGAATGCATTTCCTTCGGCCAGGGTGGTGAAAACACTCAATACCATGTGGTGTGGATTGATGGTAAATCCTTCACTGGTTAACGGGGGCGACCATACCGTATTTATAAGCGGTAATGATGCAGATGCCAAAGACCAGGTGTATAAAATATTACAAAGCTTTGGCTGGGCCCCTCAAAATATTATGGACCTTGGAGATATCACTACTGCACGGGGTACGGAAATGATTTTACCCTTATGGCTCAGGGTATATGGAATAACAAAAAAAGGCTCATTCAATTTTAAAATTGCTGCCAATGAAACCCCTGTAAAATGAAATGGCTAGTTGAAAATATTCAATGGGTCATAGGTTTTGCCGGGGTTTGGTCATTAGGCAACGGCATCCTGCACGATGTTTTTATCCTGATTCAAAAGCGTCCCTATGAACGAGAGCTGATACGCTTACTAATAGACGGGCATATATTAATATTCGCAGGCATTATATTCCTGCTTTGTGTAAAGCCGGTTCAGCACGCCTCCCCTTTTGCATTGTGGATTTGCATCGCTGATGCACTTTTTCTTTTGGGCTACTGCGCCCTTATTTTCAAGCTGCTCCCTTCTTTTGGCATGATAATGATCAACCTATTAGTGCTGGCGGCATGTATCGCAGTACAATGGGCAAAAAACTGAATTTTATTTTTGCATTATACCATCAGGATAACTATAGATTACATTCCCTTCTCAGAAATTGTCTTATTTCCCCTATCTTTTCAGGTTTAAGTACAAAAAAAGTGGATAACCGCTTTTGTTTTCAGAATATTTTATCTACTTTTGCACTCCTAAAAAAAAGCCCGTGAACACCCTAAGTTACAAAACCATTTCCGCAAATAAAGCCACTGTTACAAAAAAGTGGTATGTAGTGGATGCCGAAGACCAGGTATTAGGCCGCTTTATCAGCCAGGTAGCCCTGGTAGCCCGTGGTAAAAACAAGCCTTCCTATACCCCGCATGTAAATTGCGGAGATCATGTGATTATTATCAATGCCGACAAAATCAAGCTTACCGGTACAAAGATGGATGATAAAGAGTATGTAAGCTATTCAGGCCACCCCGGTGGACAAAAATGGATCACAGCCCGTAAATTGATGGCCAAGAAACCTACTATGATTGTAGAAAAAGCAATCAAAGGCATGCTTCCTAAAAGCAAATTAGGATCACAGCTATTTAAAAACGTTCACGTTATTGCAGGGCCAACCCATAATCACGATGCACAACAACCGGAAAAATTAACTTTTAATATTTAATTAATGGCAGTTACCAATACCTCAGGACGAAGAAAAACAGCTGTAGCCCGTGTTTATTTACAGGCAGGTTCAGGTAAATTTACCATCAACGGTAAAGATTACAAAGTTTATTTCCCCACTTCCTTATTACAGTACGTGATAGAGCAGCCTTTCTTAGTGATCGGCAGCAGTATCGAACAATACGATGGCAATATCAATGTCGATGGCGGTGGCTTCAAAGGCCAGTCAGAAGCCGTTCGATTGGGTATATCTAAAGCATTGGTTAAGGACAATGCAGAAGTAAAACCGAAATTACGCGCCAAGGGCCTTATGACCCGCGATAACCGTATGGTAGAGCGTAAGAAACCAGGCCAGAAAAAAGCCCGTAAGAAATTCCAATTCGTTAAACGTTAATATCACAGTACAAGAAAAAGCACTATGTCTAAAGTATCATTACAGGAAATGTTGGATGCAGGTTGCCATTTTGGTCACCTGAAATCGAAATGGGATCCAAAAATGTCTCCTTATATTTTGATGGAGAAAAACGGGATCCACCTGATCGACCTGAATAAAACAGCAGCAAAGCTGGAAGAAGCCACCCTGGCTATCAAAAATATCGTTAAAAGCGGGCGTAAAATTATGTTCGTTGCTACCAAAAAACAAGCGAAAGAATTTATCGCCGCAGAGGCCAAGCGTGTAGGAATGCCATATGTTGCAGAACGTTGGTTGGGAGGGATGCTTACAAATTTTGCAACGGTTCGTAAATCCATCAAGAAGATGGGTAATTTCGAACGTATGGTTACCGATGGTACTTTTCAAAATATCAACAAACGCGAGCGTTTAATGATTACCCGCGAAAAAGAGAAAATGGGAAGGGTGCTTAATGGCATCGCCGATCAGAATCGCTTACCGGCGGCACTATTTATCATCGACATCAAGAAAGAACATATCGCTGTTTCCGAAGCGAAGCGTTTGAACATACCCACTTTTGCAATTGTGGATACCAATTCAGATCCTAACCTGGTAGATTTCCCTATTCCCGCAAATGACGACAGTATCAAATCAATCGAGCTGATCACCAGGGCCATTACCGCAGCCATTGAAGAAGGATATGGTGAGCGTAAACGCGATAAAGAAGAAGCTGATGCGAAAACAACAGCAGAACAACCCGCAGAAGTTAAAGCAGCAGAATAAAAAATCTCAAGAGAATAAAAATCAAAAAGGGATTTAT
>JBBRJE010000077.1:0-10309 GCA_038219845.1 Bacteroidia bacterium | reverse complement strand
CATCGTTGGCCATGCTGGGTCTGGGATATTATGTGGTACCAAGGGTAAGCAATGTTCCTATCGTAAGTATTAAAAACGGGTATCGCTCTCTTATCCTCATAAATATTACGGTATTTCTTGGAAGTATTTGTTTAATGGCAGGTATAAATAATGGTGGTGGCGAATATCGCGAATATATCTGGCCCGTGATGGCGCTCTTCGCGGTAGGGGTTATTCTTTCACTCATTAATTTCCTTAAAACCATTGCCCGGAGAACCACGAAAGAAATTTATGTTTCCAACTGGTATATCGTTTCCGCTATGATGTTCGTGCTGGTTATCGCCTTCGTTGCTTACTGGCCCGGATGGCAGACGGGCCTTGGCGAAACTATTGTTCAGGGATATTACATGCACCAGGGAGTGGGCATGTGGTTTATGCTTTTCAGTCTTGGACTCATGTATTATTTTCTTCCACAACAACTCAACAAACCAATATATTCCTATAGCTTAGGGATACTGGCCTTCTGGGCACAGATTCTTTTCTACACCCTGATAGGAACCCATCATTTCTTATTCAGTGCCATTCCCTGGTGGTTACAAACTTTGGCCATTGTGGGCAGTGTTGGAATGGTGATTCCGGTAGCGGCGGGCACAACCAATTTTCTGATGACCTTTAAAGGGTCATGGGGTAAATTAACCAGCAGCTACACCCTACCCTTCTATTTAATAGGGATCATATTTTATTTCACCGGCTCCATGCAAGGCACCGCAGAAGCATTCAGGTTTTCCAACCTGGTATGGCACTTCACCGATTTTACTGTTGCTCATTCTCACCTCACCATGTATGGCATCATCACCTTTATGCTATGGGCCTTCATCTATACTATCGTTCCACGTCTTACAGGAAAGGAACCTCCACAATTAACCGTGGGGGCGCATTTTTGGATGGCATTGATAGGCTTGCTGTTTTATACTGTTCCATTAATGATTGGCGCTACTCTAAAAGGGAGGATGTGGATGGATGGGAAACCATTTATTGATAGCGTCGCTCTCATGGCTCCTTATTGGCTATGGCGCGCCATTGGAGGTACATTGATGTGGCTTTCACATCTTGTCTTTGCTTATAATTTTTATGTGATGGTATCAGGTAAGAATGAAATACATATTCCAAAATCCGCTATTGAGTTATTAAAATTAAGAGCGGAACAGGAAAATTTAATAACAAAATAATCCACTGCGAAAAAATGGAAATGTTTAACAATCATATAAAATTATTCGGTACAGCATTAGTGTTTTTTGTAGGGTTGACTATTATTGTTGCAGTACTCCCGGCAATCAATAATCAAAATAATAATGCGCCGCTTCCCGATGCCGTTCCTTTAAGTGCCGAGGCACAGTTGGGAAAAAATATTTTCATTGCTAATGGATGCGTGGGATGTCATACACAACAAGTGCGCAATATAGATATGGATAAAATGTGGGGTACCCGTCCGAGCATTGCAGCCGACTATGCAGCTGATACAAGAACAGATTTCTGGCGCAATACGGCTACCCTCATGGGCACAGAAAGAACAGGGCCCGACTTGACCAATATTGGAAATCGTCAGTCGAGTGAGGCATGGCATTTACTTCATTTGTATCAACCAAGAGCCGTGGTGAGAAAATCAATTATGCCATCTTACAGTTGGTTATTCGAAATAAAAGACAGTGTAAAAAAAGGAGAGGTAGAAATAACACTTCCCGACGAGTTCAGAAATGGAATTACCGGTAAAATTGTGGCCACGCCTGAAGCATTGCAATTGGTGGCCTACCTTCAAAGTTTAAAACAAACCCCACTACCTGATGGAAGCCCTGTTCCGGCCTTCTTGTATAGTAAAGTTGAAAATGATACAGCAGCCACGGGAGGCAAACCAATGGCGGTTAACGGCAAGCAGGTATACGCCATGAATTGCCAGAGCTGCCATCAGGAAAATGGTGAAGGACTAAAAGGAGCCTTTCCTCCACTAAAGGGAAGCCCGGTGGTGAATGGCAATAACCTTCAATTGTATGTAACAATAATAATGAAAGGTTATGACCCTCGCCCTGAATACGCTGTTATGCCTCCAGTGGGAACAAATAATAACCTCACACCGGAACAAATTACCGCAATTATAAATCATGAAAAAACAAGCTGGGGAAATAAAGCCAAAGAGGTGAGCCTGGAAGAGGTAAAGAAACTTGTTGACTCCCTTAAAACAACTACTAAATAATTGATTCATGAAAAATAAAATCATTACAATATTACTGCTTATCACACTGCATCAATATGCATTGGCCTGTGAAACCTGTGAGAAACAACAACCAAAAATCACACAGGGACTGACACACGGAGTAGGCCCCGGCAGTAACTGGGATTGGGTAATTGTGTCCATTGTTGTATTATTTACAATTGCAACGCTTCTTTTTTCATTGAAGTACCTGATAAAACCGGGAGAGAATAATTCCGATCATATCAAGCAAACTATTTTAAGTTTATAATACCAAACCATATGAGCACGGAAAAAAGTAAAGTAATCATATTTGTCGACGATGAACCGCTACCTATTGCAGAACTAATAACGCCGGTACAATTTGAATTAGATTCACGAAAGTTAACCGATGGCGAGCATGTATTAAAAATAGTAAGCAAATCGCACACGGGAAGGGAGGGAATAAAAAAAATCAAATTTTTTGTGCGTAATGGTCCGGCTATTGCCATAGAGGGGATAAAAGAAAATGCAGTGATAGATGGGGTGCTGCCAATAATGATTAATGCTTACGACAAAGGCGATCAAAAGAAATTCATTATTGTGGGAAGTGAAACTCCACAAAGCGTTCCAAGCTGGCTATGGATACTGATGGTTGCCTTTGTTGGATGGGCCGTGTACTTCGCTGTTACCTCCATGAATCCTTAACAAAACAACCATTAAAAATATTAAGAACAAAGAAATTATCACACTTGATGCCATTAAACTTTTAGTTGTTACGTTTTACGATAAAATAAGAACTGATGTATTACTGTCAACTATATTTAACAACGTAATTAAAGATAATTTGGTTTGCTTACTCGTTCTGATGCTTTTCTCGTAAACTTCAATTTGACGTTTTATCTCTGGCATTGCCTTATTAAATTTAATTCTCGAATACAGCTTGCGTCATTCCCTTTTCTTTAAAGCGATTTTTGGTTGAAATCGCTACACCTTTTTCAACCTTAACCGCTATATCGCAGTCGTGGACTATCTCATACGAGCCACGCATCTTCCCGTCCTTCGTTGATTGGGAGATGGTAATAAGGGCGGAATTTTTATACCGCTCCCTAATTACTTTCATTTTATCGGCATTTATCTTCATATTATCAAGGCTATTAATAAAAATAATTTGTAGGTCTCCGGTGACACTTCCCGAATAACATCATCAAATGTTCTTAAATACCAACGTTTAAAACCACATCCTCTCTTTTGCAATTTTTGGCATGCAGATAGCTTCTGCGAAGTGCAAATGTGCTACTAAATGCGTTACCAATAGTTGAAGTGTACTTGTAATTTTAATTTCAAAAAGTTCTTCCGTTGTCTTTTACGAGAATCGTAAGCGTTGTACTTGCTTTCTCAAGTCCTGTGTCGTTAAGTATCACAATCAGTGATTTATGTAATTTATATCTCATATTGTGTAACACATTCAATGTAAATCTATTCATCTTTGTAAGGTACTAACAAAATATAATTAATACTAACAAATTTTAAAACCGGAACCAATATGGCACTCATAAAAGTAATCGAGCTATTAGCCGAATCAAAAAAAAGCTGGGAAGATGCAGCTCAAAATGCAGTTACCGAAGCATCAAAATCTATCCGCAACATCCGCTCAGTATATATCCAGGATTTCAATGCCGAAGTAGATAAAAAAGGAAAGATTATTCATTGGCGTTTAAATTGCAAAATAAGTTTCGAGATCAATAGTGATAAGTAAAGCATTATTATTGGCGGTAATCTCATCTTCAACAATCAAAGAAAAATGTACTTAATTAAAAAATAAAATTATGCCAATCTTCGTAGCATTTTTTATCGCTCCTTTGATTTCATGATTATTTTCATTACCCTACCGGAGTAAATGCTTATCGAAGGCTCCGTTAGCCATATTTTCTTTTTTGTTTCTTGCAGTTATTGGATACTTCCTTTTGGCCCTGATATGTTGGAAGTCATGGTTGCCGCTCCTGTTTATATTATCTGTTGTTGCTATTCCTTTTTTTACACCGCCTCCAAACCAACCCCACTATATCAAATTATTTATCATCGCTTAAATAGCATCATTAATCTATTCACATGCCAATCAGAAAAAAAATTTTACTCGTTGATAATGATAAGGATTTTGGCATCCTGATGAAAAAACTGCTTATCAATGAAAATTTTGATTTTTTAATTGCCCATACTATAAAAGAAGGAATGCTTTTGCTGGAAAAAGAAAACCCTGAATATGTTTTCTTAGATAACATTTTACCGGATGGCTTAGGGTGGGAGAAAACAGAATATATTTTACATAACTATCCGCAAACGCAATTAAATCTGATGAGCGGGCTTAACGCTCCAAAAACATCTTCTTCAACATTTCGCATACTTGAAAAACCATTAATATGGCATGAATTGCTATCATGCCTCAATAATTATAACCTCAAAAAAGATCTGATTTCATAGTATTGCTCTTGAAGGTATCTTTTCAATACAAAACTTAAATGCTGACAGGTACTATAAATGTGACAACAAAAACAATTGAAGAATTGTTGTCACCGTGCGGCAGTATTCAACTGTAGTCATTGCATTATATAAAGCAGAACCTTATGTTATAGCAGCAGATGTTTATGGTGTAACACCTCATGAAGGTCGTGGTGGATGGTCATGGTACACAGGTTCGGCAAGCTGGATGTACCAGCTCATTATTTCATCTTTTCTGGGCTTGACACGTGAGGGAAACACGTTGCAAATTAATCCATGTGTTCCTAAAGAGTGGGAATCATTTGAAATTGATTACCGTTACAAAAAAACAAATTACCATATATACATTCAGTTAGTTGCCGATAAAAAAGACAGGTCGTTAATGGTGGATGGTATTGCACAAATGGAAAATAATATTCAGCTTGTGGATGATGAAACAGAGCATATAGTAACAATTAAAATACTGCGCAAGGTTTCAATAAATGAAAATCGTTAAGATGAGTTTTCAAAAAACATCCAGGTTATTTCCGGATTTGATGCGCTTAGGTAAAGCTATTCTGATTATCCTTCACCTGTTAAGCTCATTTATAAAAAAGGAATATACGCGATAAAAGAGCCATAGGGTCCGATCATTTTGTAACCATGTACTTCAGCCCCTGGATAAAGATGCGTCTCCTATTTCCGAGAGCCGTAGGCTCGGTTCATTTTCTATCCATGTACTTCAGTACGTGGATAAAGATGCGTCTCCTGATTACCGAGAGCCGTAGGCTCGGATCATTTTGTAACCATGGACTTCAGTCCGTGGATAAAGATGCGTCTCCTGATTACCGAGAGCCGTAGGCTCGGATCATTTTGTAACCATGGACTTCAGTACGTAGATAAAGATGCACATTAAGATATTTTCTCCATTACTGCCCCGTAAAGCGTATCCGCATTTCTCGTATGCCCGATAAAATATTTTTCAAGCTGCATTTTTAAGCCATGGGCTTCAAAGGTCTTTAAATTGCTTGTATTTTCGGCAGTGTACACAGAGCAGGTGATATAGATTAAAAGTCCTCCGGGCTTTAGATATCTAAGGCTGTTTGCAACGATGCTTTTTTGAAGATTTACATAGACTTCTATTTCGGGTTCTTTAAACTGGTATAACCTTTCCGGATTTCGACCCCAGGTGCCGCTTCCTGTGCAAGGCGCATCTGCAAGTATAATGTCAAAGAAACCATCAGGGATTTTTTCCTTATTAAACGCCAGCCCTCCGGTGTTTTTAATGACATCGAAAACAGCTACACCATAAGGTTGAATATTTACTTTTTGGAAACGTTCTTTCAAATTCTTAAGGATGGATTCACGCTTATCACTGCAATACAATTCAATCTCAGGGTAATGATCTTTTAGCATTAAGCTTTTTCCTCCGGCACCAGCACAACAGTCCCATAGTTTTTCCTTGCCTTTTAAATCAAACAAGCCTATGGTTTCCTGCGAAGAAATATCCTGGACTTCATACATCTCATCCGGGATAAATTTTGAAATATCAAGCTTCGAAGTAAATGCGAAGGCTTCACCATTCTGTTTAAATGCAATTTCCTGCTCATTCAATTTCAATCTTATCTCTTCTGTATAGTTTTTACGGACGCGGATAAAAAACTCAGGCTGGATTAAATGGGAAAAGAGGAAGTCATCATTTCTTATATTGCCTTCAACAGAAGAGAAGGCTGGGAAATAATTTTCAATGCAGATCTTTCCGGCTTCTTTAAGTGAGTTTAATTTTTCCACGATAGGCTTGTCCCATGTTTCGATAAGCGAAAGAGATATATTTTGTTGTTTTAATAAATACCTGTAAAAATCAATCGGGTATGAAGAGGTCAGGAAACCGGAATAACAAAGCTTTTCCTCAATAGGTAATTTATAAAATAAAGTCTTGCACCTGAAATATTTATAGATGGTATCGGTATAAAACCTGCGGTCGCGGGAGCCAAATTGGCGGTGCTTCTTATAGAAATATTTGAGAAAAAAATGCAATGGGAGATCATCAGTATATTCAGTGAGTATCTGTTTTATGATATCAAGCTGAATAATTTCACGCATCAGTAAACCCTGTAAATCTTAAGGTTTTCATATCTCCAGATCCCATGATAGCCGTTAAATATTCCGAGTGAAATATTATCAAGGGAATAATAGAATCCGGAAACTTCATTCACATATTCTTTATTCAGGCATTGCGAGATCCATTTGTCGCCGGATATAAAGGCCTGCGAGAGAAAGAGTACATCATTATATCCTTTATAAGTGAATTCTACAGGGTCCTGGTTATAGCTCTCAATGATTTTCTTCCGGAGGATCCCCGTAGGCAGATCTTCATAATCAACAAAAAACCGGGAGAAAAATTTTACATGCAGGACGTCCCAGGTTTCATAGGCCGGCGCTTCCGACTCTAAGATATCATCCATGCAATAAACCTCCGGGGTATCCGATTTCAAAAGTTTTATTTGTGCTAATGCTTCATTGGCATAATAGGTATTCTTTGAATTAATGAAAAAAACATATTCTTTCCGTTTGTTTAATCTGGATATGAATCCGGTATTTTCTTTTTTCGAAAGATCAACTACCCTAATCCTGGCAGTATCAATGCCCTCAGCCATCCTGATTCTAATCATACTGTCGATATCCCTGGCATCACGGCCGCCTTTCCCTTCTTTGGAATTATAGATAAGTACAAATTCTTTACTTGTATTGCTGTATTTTTTCTGAAAAAAGAAAGCGAAATAATTCGCGAAGGCTGAAGTATTTTTTTGGGATGAAATGATATTGTATTGATTGGTAAAGCTGAAATTTTTTTCAAAAGGCAGGTACAAGATCGTATTTCGCTTTTGAATGATCGGTGTTGCCATTTCCACGCCGCTCTTAAAAATTGGACCTATCAACACATCCAGGTCACGATAAATTTCTTTATTCAGCAAGTGCACCACGATGCTGCTGTCAAGTTCAGTGTCCTCAACATAAAAATCAATGACTACCCTACCGGTTTTTTCAATGGAATCTATAGCTACTTTAACGCCTGCAAGGTAATCAAGGCTCGACTGTGCAAAAGCATGCTGAAGACCGGTTGTATCGCCCCCATCTTTAAAAAAGGGCAAGAATAAAGCGACTTTGAAATGCTTGTCGGCTACCGGTATAATACTGCTGTCGCTGGGATATGCGGCCTCTGCTGGTTTTTGCTCTAAAATTATTTGGGCATTGCCATAGCCTGAGACAAAAAAGAAAATAAAAAAAACATAGATAAACTTATGATGCATATATAAAGCAATACAATTTATATTTTATTCCCATTCAATGGTTGCCGGAGGTTTTGAGCTGATGTCATAGACTACCCGGTTTACCCCCTTTACCCTGTTTATTATTTCGCTGCTTATTTTTGCAAGCAGGTCATAGGGTATATGCACCCAATCCGCCGTCATTCCATCCGTACTGTGCACAGCCCGCAAGGCGATCACATTCTCATAAGTGCGTTCATCACCCATAACGCCCACGCTTTTTATTGGCGTAAGTATGGCACCCGCCTGCCAGATTTTATCATACCAGCCGCTTTCCAAAAGGTTATCTGTATATATTGCATCGGCCTCTTGCAAAATCTTTACCTTAGCCTCGGTGATATCGCCCAATATCCTCACTCCGAAACCCGGGCCAGGAAAAGGATGGCGCTTAAGTAAATTATTATCTATACCCAATGCCGCGCCTACCTTACGCACTTCATCCTTAAAAAGCATGCGTAAAGGTTCTACAACTTTCATATGCATTCTTTCGGGCAGGCCGCCTACATTATGGTGTGATTTAATTGTAGCACTCGGCCCGTTCACAGAAACCGATTCAATGACATCGGGGTAGATCGTTCCTTGCCCCAGCCATTTTATATCCTCTGTAATTTTGTGCGCTTCTTCATCAAAAATTTCAATAAAGGTGCGTCCAATGATTTTTCTTTTTTGTTCCGGATCAGCAACTCCCAGCAGCGCTAAATAAAACTTCTTTTTAGCATCTACTGCTTTTATATTTAAGCCCAGATGCTTGTAATTATCAATCACCTGATCCATTTCATTTTTGCGCATCAACCCATTATCCACCACAATACAATGCAACTGAATGCCGATGGCCTGATGGAGCAACACCGCGGCTACGGTGCTATCAACGCCACCGCTTAAAGCCATCACCACATGGTCCTTATTTAACTTCGATTTTAAATCTGCCAGAGTTTCATTGATAAAATGTTCCGGGGTGAAATCCTGGATACATCCACATATATCTATCACGAAATTTCTTAACAGCATCCGCCCTTCCTTGCTATGGGTCACTTCCGGATGAAACTGTATACCATAACTGGACTCTTCCTTAATTTTAAAAGCGGCTACTGGGATAGAGGCGGTGGTGGCAATTAATTCAAAAGAATCGGGAATGGAAGCGATAGTATCTGCATGACTCATCCACACTTCAGTAGGATTGGCCAGGCCCTGGAATAATATATTGTCGGAAATAGAATCTATCTGAGCCCGGCCATATTCTCTCATATCGGAAGCTGAAACATTACCGCCTGCATTTTGGGCCAGCAACTGTGCGCCATAACATACCCCCAATAAAGGCTTAATGCCCTGGATCCTGCTGAGGTCGGGATGAGGTGAGTCTTCTTGTCTTACAGAAAAAGGGCTGCCGGATAAAATTACGCCTTTTATATTTTCATCTGAAAAATTTATTTCATCGATCCTGTTCCAGGGCAGGATCTCGCAGTATACTTGCATTTCACGTACGCACCGGGCAATCAATTGTGTATATTGCGAACCGAAATCAAAAATTAAAATACTACTATGTGCCATAAAAATCAGAATGCGAAATTAGAAAATAAAGAATATCCCCGGTTTAATTTTTGTTATAAGTATGCACATCATTGAAATAGCTGATTTGATTAAGGGAAGCAAAGATATTCTACTGCTCGATGTACGAAGCGAAGCGGAATATTTACAGGGACATTTGCCATGGTCGTTCAATATTCCATTATTGAATAATGAAGAACGGGTACAGGTAGGTAAATGTTATAAAGAACAAGGGAATGAAGACGCCGTAATCCTGGGTTATGACCTGGTTGGAGGAAAATTTGCAGGTATGATCCGCCAGGTTAAAGCATTGTGCCCTGATAAGAAGGTGATAGTACATTGCTGGAGGGGCGGACTGAGATCAAAAATCATGGCGCAAATGCTGGAGAATGCAGGCTTTGAGCTGAGCATCCTTGGTGGAGGGTATAAATCTTTTAGGAGATGGGTGCTCACGGTATTGGATTATAACATACATTTAAATGTAATCGGGGGCTTAACAGGTAGTGGTAAAACGGAGCTGCTTCAGCTCATTCAAGTGGAAGGCGAGCAAATAATTGACCTTGAAGACCTGGCACACCATCGTGGTTCCGCATTTGGAGGCATCAACCAGCCAGCGCAGCCTTCACAGGAACAATTTGAGAATAAGCTTGCATTAAAAATTAACGGGCTTGATTTAAACCGCCGAATCTGGATCGAAGATGAGAGCCGCATGATTGTAATGAATTGCTTGCCTCCGGCAATATGGGAGAGCATG
>JBBRJE010000076.1:0-10367 GCA_038219845.1 Bacteroidia bacterium | reverse complement strand
GGATTGTCTAAAAGTTTTGTTACAATATAGTCTGCGGTTGAATCCGGATCCCTGAAATCCAGATAACCTAAGTTGGGAGGATATGGGTTCGTATAGAAATCATTGCTATATGTATGTAATCCGGCGAGAATTATTCTACCGGGATTCGCATCCCTTATTGTTTTTGCATCAGCATGGGCAGCTGGACAATTCTGGCATCTTACACCAGTAATATCCTCTAACAGAATATTATGAGGTTGTGGCACAGCGAGCACTGTAGCAACATATTCGGTATCACCCTGAATCTTTGTCCTGGTAGGGGAGAAATCTATAAAGGGTGGTTCTTCTTTACAAGCATTTATAAAGGCAAGAAAACTTAAAATAATAAGATATTTTTTCATTTTATAGTAATATTTAAAATGTACTCGATAAAGTTAATTTTATTCCGTTAAAAGCGGGTTCATAACGGCATATTCCGCCATTGCAATTGAAACCAGCCAATTGTTTTACATATGCTAATGCAATTCGTGATGCCCCGGCAGTATAGGCAGCAAAAAAGGTATAGTAGTTAATTTTTTCATTCCCTGAGTTCGGGATAATATTTATCATGTCACCTGCTGAAAAACTCCAATGAGGGGAAATGTTGAAATCAGCCAATACATTGATAAAACTTCCAGAATCTTGCTTCGTACTTAAATACTGTGCTTCTATCCTTAAAGATTTAGTACTGCTAATATCATAATTCAATTCTGTAAATGGGGTAATTGTATAAACATCCTTTGCACCAGCTTCGCCCTGGAGCACGGACTGATTGTATTGAACGGATTGTATTCCCAATAATAATTTCATCTTTTCAGAATATTGATGCAGCCAATCCGCATAAGCTTCCTTGAACAAAGTTATATCATTAATTCCGGTAACATAGCTAGCATTGAGTTGATATAAATTCTTCTCATTATGAGTATATGTTAAATCAAATTGAATGGTTTGCTCATTATTGAACTGAGTTACGGCATTATACCTCGCCATAAGTCGATACGTATTCTGACGTGTGATTGATGGTAGATAGTTTACAAGTCCTACTAAGCCTCTCTCTAAAGGGGATATTCGAAATTCGAAATTTTTTAATTTTCGGTATTGAAGATTAATACCAATGCCTCGTTTACCTGTATGGGCATAACCCAAAGCAGCCTGAATAAACTGCCCTTCGCGGTTGACTAATCCCGAACTCTTTTCATTTAATACCATATCTAAAGTTTTTGCGGCATATTCTCCTGAAATTACAAAATCCTTGATATAGGTAGTGGTATAAACCTGGTATGCAAAGGCATTATATTTTGGCACAAATCGATCTTCCAACTCATAACTATTAATATTATCTGCAATTGCATTCATCGTTGCCTGATCAATGGTTCTGTTAATCAAACCTACTCCTATAGTGCTGTTAATATTATGTTTTAAGGATAGATTTTGTTCGATATTCACACCCTTAATTATCGGATTGAAACTTCCGAAACGATATTTCTGCTTGCCGCTCAACCCTTTGATCGTAAGGTGATCATTTGGCCTGAAAATTACCCTTGCACCTTGCAAAGCATTATCAATT
Source organism: Bacteroidia bacterium (assembly GCA_038219845.1). Lineage (GTDB taxonomy): Bacteria > Bacteroidota > Bacteroidia > UKL13-3 > UKL13-3 > CAINMV01. The sequence continues at coordinate 8,782 of JBBRJE010000076.1, read as the reverse complement.
CCGATAAATGGCTCCCAATAAGCCCTGAAAATACTCCCGCTTCCAAACTGGTCATAAATATTACCAATTGTGAAATCAAGCTTATCCACTGTTTTATTAATTTGCCAAAAGCCAATTCCGCCATTGCTATAAGGTTCACTTGGCGTAAGTAAATTACTATTATGGTAAAAGTCATAACGCAAACTTACATTTACCAATTTACTGTTATAATTGGCATTAAACCAGCCTTCGGCAGCGCTTAAGGCTTGGGTATATAAGGGAGTTGTTGCACCGATCTTGGGATCTTGAATAAACGCGTTAACATTAGAATAAAAACTCCCGGTGAAGGTACCTCCACTACCACTTCCTGTATTGGCAGGAACGGCAGTCGAATCTGTCTGGCTTAATAAAATAGTATTAATAAAAACTAATGCAGCGAGTAGTAATTTTTCTTTCATCTTGAAGTTCAAAAAAACACAATTAAACTGTATTTACAAAGCCTTTTTATTTGGACTGAAATTTCCTGGGCATGATAGGAACAAATTCACCGAAACTTTATAACAAATTTAAAGTTACTGATTTCCTCTTTAATCCGGACTTAGTCGCATTATATTTGAAATTCCATAATTTATTATTTAATTTTGCCTGAAAACCGAATAGAATCGGAGGCATAAACAAGAAAGCTAAAACTATAAAGACACCTTATTCAATGAAACTATTTCCTTCTTTGTCGCGAATCAAAGATATTTCGGTAACTAAGAAACTATACTTTATCGTAGGAACTATGGCGGTGCTTATCGCATTTGAATTGCTCACGCTGTGGTTCTCGATCCATACCCTGTCATCGGTAAGGGCCCTTGTAGGTGCCGAAGGTTTATGGTCGAAAGCACAGAAAGACGGAGTATACCAATTGAGCGAATACCAGCGTACCCATAATGAAACCGAATATACAGCCTTTCTGAATTTCATGGCGGTGCCTATGGGCGATCATAAAACCAGGCTGGAATTATTAAAGGAGAATCCGGACATGGAAATCGCCCGGCAAGGATTCCTGGAAGGCCGCATCCACCCCGACGATATCGAAGGGATGATAAAATTACTGCGGAGGTTTCATGATATATATTATATTAAGAAAGCTATCGGTTACTGGTCGGAAGGCGACAGCCTCATTGGCCAGCTCCTTCCCCTGGGGGAAAAAATTCATGACGAAATAAATTCCGGGAATATCTCCAATGAAAGATTGAATATATTATTGGAGGAATTAACGCCACTGAATAACAGGCTCACCAAACTCGAAGACAATTTCTCATACACCCTCGGAGAAGGCTCACGATGGCTGGAGAACCTTATCCTTAAATTATTATTCGTGGTGGCGCTCACTGTAGAAATCACCGGGCTGGTGCTCGGAATCTCTGTAAGCCGAGGCATCACCAAAGGACTAAAGGAGATCAACCGAGCAGCAAAAAAAATCGCTAACGGAGATTTGAGCGAAAGGGCTGCAGTATACTCGGATGACGAGATTGGGCAGGTAGCCCAGGCCATGAACAAGATGACCGGACAATTGGTGCAATCGAATAAAGAGCTGGAAAACTTCGCCTTTATCGCCTCGCATGATTTACAGGAGCCACTGAGAATTATTTCAAACTATTCGGGCTTGATTCAAAAAAAATATAAAGGCGCGCTGGATCCCGAAGCTGATAAATACCTGGAACTGCTTATGGCCGCCACCGGACGTATGCGTGTGCTTATCAACGACATTCTCGATTACTCCCGAATCGGGCACCTGAGGGTGCTTCAAACGATAGATTGCAATAAATTAATTCAAGAGGTGATTAGCGATATGGATATCTCCCTGAAAGAAAACAATACGAAGATCTCCATTCAAATGCTGCCTGTACTTCACGGGTATTCCGATCTGAAATCACTTTTTCAGAACCTGATAAGCAATGCATCCAAATTCAAAAAACCAGGCGTTCAACCCTTGATTAAAATTTCCGCAGAGGAGAAGGATGATCAATGGGTATTTGCAGTAAGTGATAATGGCATTGGCATCGAAAAAGTATATTTTAACCAGATATTCACAATTTTTCAGAAGCTGCATTCTATAAAAGAATTTGCCGGCACCGGTATCGGGCTGGCCCATTGCAAGAAAATTGTGGAAATGCATGGCGGCGAAATCTGGGTAGAATCAGAGCCTGGAATAGGAACATCATTTTATTTCTCCATCTCCAAAAAATTAAGGGAGATGGAAAAGTAAATAGTAATGGCAAATCAATGAATTGTAAAGAGAGTTTAAGCCCCGCAAGTACAAAATTTAAAATAATTCTTTGTATTTTCACTGACCATTTCCCGATAGTTATCGGGAACCTAATACACTAAAACCTCCCCAAAGGAATTATAAAATTCAACCCGATGAAATTCAAAATTTTAATTGCCTCCTCCTTAATTTTATTCTTTATTCAATGCAAAAAAACCAAAACTGCTCCAGTCAACGAGGTATATATTGATAATATTCAGTTCAGCCCCTCCTCCATGACCGTAGCCCGGGGCACCACCGTAAAATGGAGGAACCAGGAAGCGGAAACTCATACCGTTTCAAGCGATAGCACTTTTTTTAATAGCGGGGACTTATCGAAGAACCAAACCTTCTCATTTACCTTCCAACAGATTGGAACCTTTCCTTACCATTGCAACCATCACGGCACTATGAAAGCGAAAATAATTGTTCAGTAAAGTTTAATATCCTTACTGTCATTGACCTTTTAAATTAAATTTACAAACGGGATCCTCTCAGGCTCTTACGAGAATTTGCGTTCCCATATTTTTAAAAAACAAAGCATGAATATGACATTAATTTTACCTTGTGCTGAATTCCAATAATTTATTTTTGAGCTACGATAACAATTTAAATCCATAAACCCGGCTTTTGAAAATGACCCTCGATTGCCTATACTTGTAAACCATTACCTCTGTTCTTTTTATAAATTACACTTTCCTAAAACCTCATCTTAAATGAAAAAATTTTACTTTATCACCTTATTATCCTTTGCAGTGAATTTGATACAGGCCCAATGGCAGCCTGACACACGCTTAACAGCGGGATGGCAACGACGAAATATATTACAAACGATCCACTGACGGAGGCATTACCTGGGGCGCTGATATGCGATTAACCAATAGCGCCGATATTTCTGCCAATCCATATATCGCAGTATCAGGAGCTGTGGTTCACGTCGTATGGTATGATTTTAGGATGGCAATACCGAAATTTATTATAAGCGCAATTCTGCTGCAAGAATAACACGCATCAATCCCATCCGGATAAGTAATAATAAAATAAAAATTTATCCTAATCCGGCGTCTAATGTAATTCGCATCTCTTATAATGAAGCCCTACTTGAAAATCGAACCATCAACATACTTAATATGCTTGGCGAAATCATACTCGAAAAAGAATTTCACGAGAAGGACGAAACACTTGATATTACCGGCCTGCATTCTGGTATGTATATGGTAAATATAATCTCGGAAAGCAAATCTGATTATTGTAAGCTTTATATCGCAAGATCGAATTTCTACATCTTCTTTTTAAGGCTTTATTTTAATGGCATAAATTATGTAGAGGAAGGGAAGAAATTACCTCAACTTATTTTTTGAAAATTATATCTGATTTTATTTTTTATGAATTTAAAACGATTCTTCATTTTGGCCGGTATTTATTTTGGTATCCAGATTACCGGCCTTTCACAGACTGTATTTCCTGATTACCGGGATGGCTCTGTATACCTGAAGATTAAGGATAGCAGCAGCCTCGAATTGGCTCCCTATGCCTATAACAATGCGCAGCTCAACCTCCTGTTTACACAATATGGTGTGAACGTTGCTGCCATTCGTAAGCCCTACCCTGATGCAACAATTAATTTGGGCCTCAGCAAAATATATCAGATGCATTGTTCCGATTCAACACATATTGATTCATTAATTTCAAAATTACAAAAAATAGGTGCCGTAGAATACGCCGAAAAGGAGCCTGTTATACATACCTATTATACACCCAATGATATTAACGGGAATCAGTGGTACCTGGCAAAAATAAATGCCACCAACGCCTGGACATTCACCAAAGGATCACCCGCTGTGGTGATAGCCATTGTGGACAATGCAATAAGAATCACACATACCGACCTGGTTGCAAATATCTGGACAAATCCCGGTGAGATCCCGAATAACCTTATCGATGATGACTTTAACGGCTATACAGATGATGTTCATGGATTCGATATCGCCGATCATGATAATAATCCGAATCCGCCACCCACAACTACCAATTCCAGCCCCTTCGTTCATGGCACCCATTGTGCCGGCATTGCTGCCGCAACTACAGATAATGGGAATGGGATCGCGGCCATAGGGTTCAATTCAAAAATAATGGCAGTGAAATGTTCTGCTGATAAAAACGATGGGAGTACCCTGATCAATTCCTATGATGGGGTATATTATGCGATGCGGGCACATGCCAATATTATAAGCATGTCATGGGGCGGCACCGGCAGTTTCGCTACTGGTCAATCGGTGATCAATGCGGCGAGCCAGATGGGAATTGTGCTGGTAGCCTCTGCCGGAAACAACGATTCCAATGGTGTAGGCTACCCTGCGGCATATCAAAATGTGATCGCTGTAGGTTCAACTGATATTGATGATGCAAAATCAACTTTTTCTAATTACGGAACAGCCATTGATGTGATGGCACCCGGAAAAGGTATTTATAGCACACTTGGTGGCGATGATAATGCTTATGGGTATTTAAGCGGCACTTCTATGTCGGCACCCATGGTTGCAGGCTTGGCGGCGCTGGTAAAAGCTTTGCATCCAACCTATACCCCGGCGCAGGTGGAAAACGATATTAAATCTGGTTGTGATAATATCAATAGTGCAAATCCCACTAAAACAGGATTATTAGGCGCTGGAAGGATTAATGCCTACCGAACCTTTAAACCCAATGTAGGATTCAATCCAATTGAAAATTACGCTACCTCCCCTTTAAATATCCATCCCAATCCTGGTTCGGGTATTTTTTATTACAAATTGAATAATTTATCAGCCGGAGAAATTCATGTGTTCGTATTAAACACCCTGGGGCAAAAGGTTCTTAGCATGCATAAGATGACGGATGCGGGCGTAGCTGAAGGCTCCATTGACATGCGCGACCTGCCCCCTGGAGTGTACTTCCTGAAGGCAGGCAATGAAGGTGGGATGGAGCTCGGGAAATTTGTCGTAAGATAAACCTGGGAAATTAATTTATTTATTGTACCTTCGCGCTTTACAATTTAATATAATACAATAAATGTCACAACAAGGTACAGTAAAATTTTTTAATGATGAGAAAGGTTTCGGATTCATCACCCCTTCAACAGGCGGAAGCGAAATATTTGTTCATTCATCGGGTTTAATCGACAAAATTCGTGAAAACGATTCTGTTAGTTACGAAGTAGAACAAGGCAAGAAAGGCCCTAATGCAGTAAATGTAAAACAAGCTTAAACATTTCAGACATAAATCTTAAAAAAAACCCATCCCACCGGATGGGTTTTTTTTGTACCTCTTATATTTTATTCCTAACCAGATGCTGAGACCTCGTGAAATTATTTCGTTCCTCCCATCCCCGGAAATATTGGTCACAGGCAGCTTTGGAACATTGCAAGTTTAAACCCATCCGATCACAATTTTTGTATGAGTAAACATTTCAATTTGTGTTCATCATCCACATCCATTTTTTCATCCATAATCCCAAACTCCCGGCCCATTGTCCAATCTCATCTAAACCCTTACTTTTGCTTTCCAATTGTTTTTTATTCCAATGCAGGAAATAGTAAAATATCAACCCAGGCACAAAATACGTATTGTTACCGCCGCCTCCCTGTTCGACGGTCACGATGCGGCAATTAATGTGATGCGCCGTATCATTCAATCAACAGGATGCGAAGTGATTCACCTGGGTCATAACCGCAGCGTAGATGAGGTGGTGAACTGCGCCATACAGGAAGACGCACAGTCGATCGCCATGACGAGCTACCAGGGCGGGCATACAGAATACTTCAAATATATGTTCGACCTGCTCAAAGAAAAAGGAGCCGCACATATAAAAATATTTGCAGGTGGTGGTGGCGTCATTCTTCCATCAGAGATTGAAGAATTGCAGGCTTATGGAATAGCCAAAATATACAGCCCTGATGATGGAAGGGTCATGGGACTCCAAGGCATGATCAACGACCTGGTGATGCAAAGTGATTTTGAAACCATCACTTCTCTAAGGAACCACCTGGAAATATTAAAAGAAAAGAACCCAAAAATTATTGCAGAGACCATCACCATTGCGGAGAATCATCCGGATAAATTAGACAAAACAAAACTTTTCAGATCATCGAAAATAATTCCTGTATTGGGAATCACAGGTACAGGAGGCGCAGGAAAATCAAGCCTGGTAGATGAACTGGTACGCCGCTACCTCGCAGATTTTGAAGAGAAAACTTTAGCCATCATTTCTGTTGACCCAAGCAAACGCAAAACAGGTGGAGCCTTGCTTGGTGATAGAATTCGCATGAACAGCATCAATAACCCACGGGTTTATATGCGTTCACTGGCTACACGCCAGGCTAACCTGGCATTGAGCAAATATGTCCAGGAAAGTATTGATATATGCAAGGCCGCAGAATTTGATATGATCATTGTGGAAACCAGCGGTATCGGGCAAAGCGATACGGAGATCACAGAACATTGCGACCTCAGTCTTTATGTGATGACCAGCGAATATGGCGCTGCTTCACAACTGGAAAAAATTGATATGCTCGACTTTGCCGACCTGGTAGCGATCAATAAATTTGATAAGAAAGGAAGTCTGGATGCTTTTCGTGATGTGCGTAAACAATACAAACGTAATCATAATTTATTTGAAGCGAAAGATGATAGCCTGCCTGTATACGCTACCATCGCATCTCAGTTCAACGATCCAGGGATGAATAATTTGTATAAGGCGGTGATGGATAAGATCTGTTCGAAAACCAACGCTTCATTGCAAAGCAAGGCAGAGCTAACCACAGAACAAAGCAAAAAAATATTTGTGATTCCGCCTGAACGTGTGCGCTACCTGGCAGAAATAGTGGAGAACAATAAGCGCTATGATGACTGGGCGAAAAAGCAGAGCGAGATCGCGCAGCAATTATATCAGTTGAAAGGGACGCTGGATATTATCGATAATGAAGGAGATGCACTGCGTGCATGATGCAATACGTGCATGGAATACAGAAACCACAGAGAACACCCAGATAAATACACAGAGAGTGCACAAAGAAATACAGACATTGCAAAAGAAGAACGTAAATATTATAAAGTTGTATTTGAGAAACACTACTCTTGTATTAAACTCCGTGGTCTTTGTGTGCATTTATCTCTTTGCCCTCTGTGGTTTCCGCACCCTTAATGCACGCAGTGCATTCACCTCATAAAACCCTATATTAATGAAAAGTATAACAGACAAAATCTCCGCACTCGAAAAACAATTATCTCCTGAATGCAAGGAGCTGATAGAGAATTGGGATGCCAAAGCCAAATTGTATAAAGATGATGAATACAATTTTACTGTGCGCAATAAAACCCTGAAAATAAAAACACATACCGAAAGTCTGAGCCATTCACAGATCCCCAAAATAAGCACCCCGCGTTACAAAGCCTGGGGCGATTTATTACAATGGCAATTGCAGGAAAATGTACCGGGGGAATTCCCATACACTGCCGGCATCTATCCTTTCAAGCGCGAAGGCGAAGACCCAACGCGGATGTTTGCAGGAGAAGGCGGGCCCGAGCGCACCAATAAACGATTTCATTATGTAAGCCTGGGTCAGCCTGCAAAACGCCTCAGCACTGCTTTTGATAGCGTCACCTTATATGGCGAAGACCCGCATACCCGCCCGGATATCTATGGTAAAATTGGTAACAGCGGGGTGAGCATTGCAACCTTGGATGATGCAAAAAAATTATATAGCGGCTTCGATCTTTGTAGTCCCACCACTTCGGTAAGCATGACTATCAATGGACCGGCTGCCATGCTGCTGGGCTTTTTCATGAATGCGGCCATTGATCAGCAATGCGAAAAATATATCGAAGCGAATAATTTAGAGAAAGAAACAGAGGCAAAAATAAATGCCATCTACAAGCAGAAAGGAATGGAACGCCCTTCCTATAATGGCGAGCTTCCACAAGGCAATGACGGCCTGGGCTTAATGCTGCTGGGAGTTACAGGCAAGGATGTATTGCCTGAAGAGGTATATGAAAAAATAAAAAGAGAATCTATTGCATTAGTTCGCGGTACCGTGCAGGCCGATATTTTAAAAGAGGACCAGGCGCAAAACACTTGTATTTTTTCTACAGAATTTGCCTTACGCCTCATGGGAGATATCCAACATTATTTCATTTTGAATAAGGTGCGCAATTTTTACAGTGTGAGCATCAGTGGCTATCATATTGCGGAAGCGGGCGCCAATCCTATAACACAGCTTGCCCTCACCTTATCCAATGGATTTACTTTTGTAGAATACTATTTGAGCAGGGGAATGAATATTGATGATTTCGCACCAAATCTATCCTTCTTCTTCAGCAATGGTATTGATCCTGAATATGCAGTAATTGGAAGAGTGGCCCGGCGTATCTGGGCGAAGGCCATCAAGCATAAATACAATGGCAATGAACGTAGCCAGATGTTGAAATATCATATCCAAACCAGCGGCAGAAGCCTTCATGCACAGGAGATTG
>JBBRJE010000075.1:0-10408 GCA_038219845.1 Bacteroidia bacterium | reverse complement strand
GTTGTGCCGACAGCGCGGAAGACTTTAAATACCTGGTGAAATATTCACCGCTTCATAATGTTAAAGATATCGCTTACCCGCCAACGTTGATTGTTACCGGGGATCATGATGACCGGGTGGTTCCGGCACATAGTTTCAAATTTGCTGCCACCTTACAGGAGCACCAGCAAGGACCCAATCCTGTTTTGATACGCATTGATGTAAATGCCGGCCATGGCGCAGGTAAGCCTACAAGTAAAGTCATAGATGAAACAACGGATGTATGGAGCTTTATCATGTATAGCCTGGGGATGGAATTGCAATAGTAGTTAGTCGTTAGTCGTTAGTCTAATACAGGCAAAGCCCTGATTGGGATGTATTCATTAGCGCCCCGCGTCAATTTTTAATTTTCCATTTTCAATTCTCCATTGAGCCAAGAAAATTATATTATTTTTACCAACCTAATTGTCAATTGTAAATCATCCATTGTCAATTTCTAATTCGTAATTTTAAATTCGTAATTTAATCGTGCAGGTATTTAAATTTGGAGGGGCATCTGTTAAAGATGCAGACGCAGTACATAATGTAGGCGAAATTGTAAAACGCTTTGCCGGGGAGAAATTGCTTATCGTCATTTCTGCCATGGGCAAGAGTACAAATATATTGGAGCAATTGGCTGAAGCCTATTATAAGAAAACAGGAGACGCGAAAAATATTTTTGATACACTAAAATTATATCATGATAATATCATTAAAGAGCTGATTGATGATATTCACCCCCATGGTTTTGACGATATTGAAAACACCTTTATAGAGCTGGAATGCCTTATCAGCGGCCCTCCCGAGGGTAGCTTTGATTTTAATTACGACCAGATCGTTTCTTTCGGAGAAATCATTGCAACAAAAATTATCAGCATTTACCTTAACCAGACCGGCGTTCGCAACCGATGGCTTGATGCCCGTAATTTTATACATACAGATACAAAATATAGGGAAGGAAAAGTGGACTGGGAGAAAACTACATCTATCATTCAATCGAAGCTAAAACCCCTGGTAGAAAAACAGGTGATCATCACCCAGGGATTCATCAGCAATAGCCCCAATAATAATACAACAACCCTGGGAAGAGAAGGCAGTGATTATAGTGCTGCCATCTTTGCCTATGCCCTGGATGCTGAGGTGCTCACCATCTGGAAGGATGTTGCAGGAGTGTTAAACGCCGATCCTAAACACTTTAACGATACCATTAAAATTGATTCCCTGACCTACAATGAGGCCATAGAGCTGGCCTATTATGGCGCTACGGTAATTCATCCGAAAACCATACAACCCCTGCAGAACAAGAATATTCCTCTCCATGTTAAATCATTTGTAAACCCGGAAGCCAAAGGCACCATGGTAAGCAATGCTGCTCACGACCAGCTCCATATCCCTGTATATATTGTGAAAGGAAACCAAAGCCTGGTATCGATTTCAAGCAAGGATTTCTCATTTATCGTAGAAGAAAACCTGAGCCAGATTTTTGATGCCTTTGCAAAACATGGAATAAAAACCAACCTGATGCAAAACTCAGCCATCAGCTTTAGCGCTTGCGTAAATACCAATGAAGAGCAACTAAAAAAGCTGGAAGAAACATTTACAAAACAATTTAACGTTCATATTAGTAAGGACTGCGAATTGTTTACCGCCCGAAACATCATTGGTATTGAAGGGATAGATTATTTGAAAGGGAAAAGCATTCTTCTGGAACAGCGCACACGCAGTGGGATGCAGTTGGTGATTGCAGAAAAAAAAGAATGAAGGAAAAAAAGAATGAAAGAATGAAAGAATGAATACAAAATACAAGCAATTGATCGAAATTTTTTTTATTTATTTTGTTTTGATGATTTTAAAATAGATGTGAGGATTACGATCAATTCATTTCAATTTTTTAAAAGCACTGCCAAATTATCATTCTTAAATACCTCTGCATCATTGATAAGACGAAGCCGATATTTTGTTTCTTTAGCCTCTTTAAGTGAGATTTGAACTTTTGAAATAAATTCAGCTTTTGAGATTGCTCCTTGCGCTTCTTCAATATTAGCACCAATACTTGTCCCACTCTTTAATATTTGTCGTGATATAATGTACTCCTTCTTTCTCTCCTGCATTTCAAAACAAAACTTAACAATAGCCAAGGCAAAAGAATAAGTTTTTGTAACAATAATATTTTCACTCATTTTTATTTTTTTTATTAAAAAGCCAAATCAATTCTTTCATTTGTATTCTGTATTCATTCTTTCATTCCTTCATTCTTTAATTCTTTCATTTGAGCGCTAACCCTGTAACGCTGCGAGGTGCTGATAGTCATTCAAAACCGTTTCTAAGAACATCATCGCCTCCATATCGGAACTGATACCAAGTTTTCTGCAAATAGATTTTTTTGTTTCTTCAGCGAAGAAATGGGCTTCATTATAATTCTTTTTGTAAATCTGTCGCTGAACCTGCTTAATCAGATTCATATCCTTGTCGGTAAGCTCCATCACATCTTCGAAATGAACTTTATAGCTGGGATCGATTTCTTTGGCGTACAATGTTTCCTTTATCGTTGTTTTCGACTTTAGCCTAATCACCGTAGTGCCCGCAGCAAGATCCGCCAGCCGCTGTCCTTTGCCATTGGCAGCACAGGCAATAAGTGCAACCACCCCAAAGCCAAAAACAAATTCTACCGGGGTGATAATCCAACGGAGAAAATAGTTCACAAACCCAGGCCTGCCGGCATCCATCATCACCACGCGAATGCCCATGGCTTTCTTTCCGAAGCTTTGTCCTTCTAAGAATAATTCACAAATCAGGTGATATAAAAATACAGGGAGATAGAATATTACCTGCATCGCCATGCTAAGATCGTAATGCAGCGAGGTGGAATTGATGATCTTATAAATAATGATAAAATAAGCCGCCATGATAACCCAATCAATAAAGGTTGCAAGGGCCCTGTCGCCTATACCCGCAACTTCATATTCGATCTCTACATTATTCGCGGTGAGAACTTTTACTGTGGCCATTCTTTTTTATTTTTATTGCTTAACAAATAATATTTTTTCTGTCTGCGATTTTTCCGTGTGCACAAGCATGTAATAGATGCCATTAACCAGCGAGCTGATATTTATTTTCTGTTCTGTATTTCCAGCACCATATTTGAACCTGCTGCAATAAACGAGCTTGCTATCCATACTGTAAATACAGTAGGAAACAGCAGCAGGCTTTTGCAATGTAAAGCTTAAGTTTATTTCATTAGAAGCTGGATTAGGATAAAGCTTCAACTTGCTGATATTTACCAGTGACTTATCAAGGCCCACATTTGCTTTTTTATTCATCCACTGACCTACATTCGCTATATATAATTTGTTGGTCACGAAATTATTTTCATTGGTGATGTATATGCTATTGCTATCATTAAAACAAATGCCTTCAATCTGGCCTGTATTTAAAAAAAATCCAAGATCAACCTTCCGCTTGTTCCCGCCAAACAGGTTGGTTCCATTAAAATCCCATAGCATCCATAAATAGCAAAACCCTGTTTTATTATAACCGATCAAAACAACCCTTCCCGATTTTGGATTCACCGATGCCCCGCTTATCTGGCATCCAGCATCGATAGAATCAACGGGCGAAAGCGAATAAGTGCCGGGGCTGGTGGATAAAATAAAATGGCGACTATGTCCTTCCACCCAGTCTTTGCTGAAGAGATGAAGCGTATCGTTCCAAGCCATCATTGACTCGCAATCATAGCGATGTGCATTATGACGGATGGTAAAATCAGTTTGGTCCTTATAACTGAAATAAATCATCTTGGCGGTAACGCTATCCACTTTTTTTGTGCTGATTTGAGAGCGGGCAATCTTATAAACGACAAGGTTAGTGCGGTTGCCCTCATTATTTCCAAAATCACCGATATAGATATTATTATTATCAGCCGCCAGATCCTCCCAATCCCGGTTGGATGCATTACGTATAACGATAGTTTGGAGTATGGCTCCGGTATTTTTGTCGAAATGATACAGCGCATTTGGGTTGCCGCTATCGCACATCGACCATAGCTCTCCGTCAAGATTTAATAAGCCTGAGGTTTCATTTAAAGTATCCGACAGCTTATCTATTAATTTTATTGGGGAATAAGATGTTGTATTATATTTACATGAGCCATCATTCCTGCTGGCGCCCGGGTTAAAATTATTCGCCTGTGCATCAGTACAGCCCAATGTTTGCGCAATTGTTACATTTGTACCCTGGATGGTACAAACGATGATGATAATCAGGATTCTCAGGAACATTTTAAGGCGCAATTTAATAATTTTATTGGTTGTTGCCTCTGCAAATATCAGTGCACAAATTTTAACACCATTTGAAAAGAGTAAAGGAAAATCCAGCGCAACACTTTCCGAATGTCTGGGCTTTTATAGGGAGCTCCAATCAGCCCATAAGGAATGGATGAAGATTTCAGAACCTCTTCTATCAGGCACTGATTTAAAATTTCATAATGCCGGACAAATTAAGCTGGTGTGCATCACCAATTTCAGCAAAAAAAATGAGAAGGTGAAAATCCTTATCAATAATGCCATTCATCCCGGCGAGCCCGATGGCGTGGATGCGAGCATGATGCTCGCCAGAGATTTTATTTTAAAGCCGGGGCTTAGAAAACTTTTGGATGATATTGAGATCTATATCATTCCGGTATACAATACCGGCGGCGCCCTTCGCCGGGGATGCTGCAGCCGGGCCAACCAGGATGGTCCTGTAGATTATGGCTTCCGGGGTAATGCACTCAACCTCGATCTTAACAGGGATTTTATTAAATGTGATGCGATGGAAACGGAGGTGTTTGAAAATTATTTCCATAAAATTAAGCCCCAGCTTTTTATAGATACCCATGTTAGCGATGGGGCCGATTACCAATACACCATGACCCTGATAGCATCACAAACCAGCCGCCTTCAAAACCAGGCTATGGAAGGCTTTCAGAAAAATATCCTCTTGCCATCCCTGTTCCGTAATATGAAAAATGCAGGGCAGGAAATGAGCCCTTATATTGATTTTGAAAACGAAGTTCCCGATTCCGGCATTATCGCTTTCTTCGATAGCCCGCGCTATAGCTCCGGCTATGCCTCGCTCTTTAATTGCTTTAGCTTTATCTCCGAAACCCATATGCTCAAGCCTTTTGATCAAAGGGTCGAGGCCACATATACCCTATTGCTCGAGCTTATCAGGCTGGCTGTTGAGAAAAAAGAAGCCCTGATGAATACAATTAAAGAGGCGGAGAAAATCACAGCCAATCAAAAAAAGATCGGCTTGCACTGGGCCTTTGATACGCTCCATTATGACTGGCTGGTTTACAAAGGATATGAAGCTTATTATCAGAAAAGTGAATTGACCGGCCTGCCCCAGCTTTATTATAACGAAGCAAAACCATTTACCAAAACCATACCTTATTATAATGGGTATGCCATCACCAAAAGTATTGATTATCCAATAGCTTACGTAATGCCTTATGAATGGTATTCCAAACTGAATCTTCAGCGCTATAATTTGAACATTAAAATAATACACGATACAACCATCCGGCTCACGGCCTATACCAACGTACAGTATACCTTGCATAAAAATCCATATGAAGGAAATATCGCTGCCATAATGGATAGCATGCAGCGCACGAGGCTGGAACAAACACTCAACGGCTATTGGGTGATCATTCCACTGGGTCAAAACCTGCGATACCAGCGGTTCTTAGTGGAAGCATTGGAGCCTGAAAGCCCCGATGGATTTTTTGCCTGGGGTAAGATGTATAGCTTCGTTCAGCAGAAAGAGGGTTTCAGCGATTATGTTTGGGATAAAAAAGCATACCAAATTTATTTGCAGGATTCTGTTGTTAGAAATGATTTCAATAAGCTAAGAGCTTCGGATGATAAGTTTGTTAAAAATAAAAATGCACAGCTGGATTATATTTACCACCATAGCACTTATTATGAAAATTCTCATTTAAGGTATCCAATATTCAGAATAGAGAATTAAGTTTATTTTCGCCAAGCAATGTACTCACTTCTTGTCCGCCTCCTTTTTATTTTATCTGCCGAAACTGCCCATTCTTTTACCATGAATTTCATGCGTATCATATTGTATCTCCCCGGTATGCGGAGCATGCTTAGGGCTATTTATAATAATGATAAGCCGGTGAATATTTTAAACCTGCAATTCAGAAATAATACAGGCATTGCTGCGGGCTTTGATAAGAATGCAAAATACCTCGATATCTTGGAAACCCTGGGCTTTGGCTTTATAGAGATCGGTACAGTGACCCCACTGCCTCAGGAAGGAAATGAGAAGCCCCGCTTGTTTCGCCTTACCAGGGATAAGGCTTTGATAAACCGGATGGGCTTTAATAATGAAGGGGTGGATAGGGTTTGTGATAGGTTGCGCAAAAGAAAAACAAAAATTATTATCGGTGGAAATATCGGCAAGAATAAAATAACACCCAATGAGGAGGCCGTGAATGATTATGCCATTTGCTTTGAAAAGTTATATCCCTTATGCGACTATTTCGTCATCAATGTGAGCTCACCCAATACGCCCGGTTTAAGGGCGTTGCAGGGAGGAGAGGAATTAAAGATAATAATTTTAAAGCTCATGCAGCTGCGTGCGAATTATATTCTTATGGGCCAGATACAAAAACCTGTTCTTTTAAAGATCGCGCCTGATCTTGATGATGTGCAGCTTGATGAAATAATCCGTGTGAGCCATGAAACCCATCTTGATGGACTCATAGCCACCAATACTACATTGGAAAGGAATCAACTGAAAACATCAACTGCAAGGCTGCAGTCTATTGGTGCCGGTGGTTTGAGCGGTGCTCCGCTAACCCATAAATCCACTGCGATGATTCAATATTTACGCGACCGAACCACCTTACCCATTATCGCTACGGGCGGGGTTATGACAAACAAAGACGCTCTTGATAAAATGACAGCAGGTGCCAACCTGTTGCAGCTCTATACTGGCTTTATTTATAAAGGACCAGGGCTTGTTAAAGCGATTGTGACTGCCAGCCCAGGCCTATAGGGATAGATTTTTAATCACCGAGATGATGAATATTCCGCATCAGGATAATTACATCTTTCAGGGAGGTATACATCCGGGCATATTCCATATCCGCCGCATTCACCAGCGCCGCTCCCGATTCATAACTTGTGTTCACCACGCCAGGTTTGATTTTAGGCAGCAAGTCAAAACCAGGCTCAGTGAACCCAACCCAGGCTTTTTTGCCTCTTAATACATTTAAAATATTGGAAAGGAAATTTGCTTTATTCTTCACCCAAATAAATAGGAAGGGACTCAATAGAATAATCATCAGGCTCAATACGATATCAGTAAACCGCTTATTATACCTGGCTTCTGCATTGTTTAACGAAAAATTCACTGCATTGGTAAATACTTCACCTGCGGCATTTTTAGAATTGCTACCAAGGGCAAAAAAAGCATTCGAATTAAAAAATTTATAGGTGTACTTGTGACCGTATTTCCCCATGGTGGCAATCACCTCCTTCCATGAAATTTTTCCCGTTACAAATATCAATTCCTGCACCGGATATAAATCAAGGATTTCAGGCAGTCGATTATAATGCCCCAGAAAATCAGGGTTAAGCTCTTCTTCCTGCCGGGTGCCTGCATAACCGGAAATTTGGAATGAATCGGTGTTCTTATCTAGCAGTGTATTAAGTTCCCTTACATCGGATGAATCACCGATGATTAGGATATGATGGGAATTGTTATTATAGGTTGTGAAGCTCCGGTATCTCAGCATCTGCCACAACCAACGCAATAAAAATAAGGCGATAAAATTAAATAATCCCCCAATCAGGATTAATGCCCGCGATGCCCTGAAATCTAGATCAAGAAATGCATACACCACACTGATCGACAGGGTTCCCAGCAGCATTCCGTAAAAGAGCGAGGCCAGCTTGGAAAATAATTTAGAATAATTATTTGTAAAGAACAGGCCTGCAAGCCAGAGCAGAATATAAATGGGAAGGTTAACAGTATAAAGACTTTCGGGGAATTTGCTCTCGCCATTAAATTTATAGGATTCATATAATGGAATGATCAGGAACATCACCCCACACATCACCAGGGAATCCATCACAGGGCCGGTGAATAGCTTGAAGAAACGAAATACCAGGGCAATGCCGGCGCGGATATAAACCGCAGTATTGATGAGTAATGAGAACAATGCCGCTTTCTGAGAGGCAAAATGTTTCCTTGCAAAAATGATCATCGCCTTATAGAAAACGAATACATAATTCAAGCTGCCTTTCTTGGTGCTTTCCCCTTTATAATGAATGATCGTGGTGCCCGGATAATAATAGATCTTATACCCCGCTTCCGATATACGGTAAGATAAATCAATATCTTCCCCATACATAAAAAATTGCTCATCAAACGATCCTACCTTATCTAGCACTTCTTTGCGCATCAGCATAAATGCACCGCTTAAAACATCCACCGCATGCATTTCACGATTGTCCAAAAATCCCAGATGGTATTTCCCGAATATCCTTGATTTTGGAAACAAGACACTTAATCCGAAGATTTTATAAAACGCTACTTCCGGGGTAGGCAGGCCACGCTTCGATTCTGGCAAAAACTTACCTACCCCATCTATCATTTTCACTCCAAGGCCACCTGCCTCAGGCTTTAGGTCCATGAAATCAATAATCCTGGAATAAGTATCTTCGGCTACCACCGTATCCGGATTTTGGAGGAGAATATATTTTCCAACGGCAAGTGTGATAGCTTGGTTATTGGCCACCCCAAACCCAAGATTATTGGTATTCGCAATAACTTTTACCCAGGGAAAAACCTGTCTCACCATTTCCACAGAACCATCGGTGGAATTATTGTCTACCACAAATACCTCCACTTCGATTTTACCTATGGCGCTTTTCACCGATTGCAGGCAGAGATGCAGAAAATATTTGACATTATAATTTACAATGATAATTGAAAGCTGCATGGGGGCTGGGTGAGGGTTTGGGGTATATAGTATAAAGTATATAGTATTTAGTATTTAGTATTTAGTATTTAGTGTATAGATACAAAGGCGGTAAAAATAAGGTATTTATTTAAAGTCTTACCGCAGTTGGGAACGTTGATTTGTGATTTTTATTACAATAATTTATTTACGATACTCTGTGCAATGAATTCTGTACAATCCAAATACCAGAGCCAAAATACATGATCCTAAATACGTTCATTAAAAATTGCTATTACAATAATTTATACCAAATACACAATACCAAATACTTATTACCTTTGCGCCATGATTTTAAGCGACAAAAAAATATTAGAGGAAATAGATAAAGGCAGCATATTAATTGAACCTTTCCGCCCCAATTGCTTAGGAACGAACAGTTACGATGTACATTTGGGAAAATACCTTGCAGTATACACCAGCCGCGTACTGGATGCCAAAGCCCATAATAAAATAGAAGAAATCATTATCCCGGAAGAAGGATTGATCCTTCATCCGGGAACATTATATTTGGGCGTAACAGAAGAATATACCGAAACACATAAACATATCCCTTTTCTTGAAGGCAAATCGTCTACAGGCCGTTTAGGGATTGATATTCACGCTACAGCAGGCAAAGGCGATGTGGGCTTTTGCAATACCTGGACGCTCGAAATTTCTGTGAGCATGCCTGTGCGCGTTTACGCAGGAATGCCTATCGGGCAATTAATTTATTTTGTAGTTGAAGGAGATGTGAATGTTCTTTATAATAAGAAACGCGATGCCAAATACAGCAAGCGCAGCATCAAGCCGGTAGAAAGCATGATGTGGAAGAATAAGTTTTAATGATTGGTCGATAGTCATTAGTAGTTAGCGCTGCTATAAAAAGTTTATTCTCAAATATTCTTCACTTTTTTCTTTGAGATCTTTATATTTTTGTCATATACAAATTCAACGAAATATAAGGGTAAAACTTGATGATCAATAGAAGTAAATTCGCCAATATGTGATTATTCTAAAATCTTTTGACCGGGGTCATTATGTATTTTGATGATCAATTATTTTACTGGAGCCGACAATACAATTTTAAATTTACTATTGTGGAAGATTTCATTCAGAAATTATCCTTAGTTCTAATAAAGTATTTCAAACGTTTGATCAATAAAGGCGGGAACGTGAACTGTTCTTTTATATTTACCAGAATATTCTTTTTTGCCGGCATTCCAGTGAAATATGGAATAACCATATTCTGTATCCTTATTACCAGGTATAGCAGTACAACAAACCGAAGTATCAAAACCAGAACGTCCGCCAAATTTTCCTTCCCCGTTTCCCCCATATTCATGTATGAATTCAACAAAGTCATCGGGTGATGCATTGCCTGTA
>JBBRJE010000074.1:0-10535 GCA_038219845.1 Bacteroidia bacterium | reverse complement strand
GGTAATCGCAGCTCCTGCCTTATTAAGCGGCTTTACGGTTAAAGCTTTTGGTGCTTCACCATTTTTAGATGCACTCACAGCGGCCACAGCAAATACTGATCATGTGGTGGTAATGATACAGCTGAGTGGTGGGAATGATGGTTTGAATATGGTTATACCTTTGGACCAATATTCGAATCTGTCTAACGCCCGTTCCAATATATTAATACCTACCAATAAGGTTTTGCCTTTAACAGGTACAACGGTCACTGGTTTACATCCTTCAATGACAGGTTTGCAAAGCCTCTATAATTCAGGCAAAATGAAAATTGTCCAGGGGGTAAGCTATCCCTCGCCCAGTTTCTCGCATTTTCGCGCTACAGATATCTGGACCTCTGCCTCAGATTATAACCAGACCCTCAACAGTGGATGGATGGGCCGATACCTGGGTACGGAATACCCCAGCTTCCCCACCGGATATCCTAATGCAACCATGCCCGATCCCCTGGCTATACAGATCGGCTCGGCCGTATCGCCTGCCTTCATGGGCCCGGCTGTAAGCATGGGAATGGCAATCAGCAATCCACAATCATTTTATAATATCGTTAATAATGTTCAGGATCCGCCTCCTGCAACGCCAGCAGGGAAAGAATTGAATTACGTACGTACGGTTGCCAAGCAAACACAGGCCTACCTGAGTGTGATTAAATCTGCCGCCTCGAATGTGACTTCACAAGGCACCTATCCCACTGGCAATCGCCTGGGAGATCAGCTAAAGATCGTAGCCCAATTGATAAAAGGCGGTCTTAAGACACGCATGTACCTGGTAAGTATCGGCGGCTTCGATACCCATTCAACACAGGTAGATCCAAACGA
This sequence comes from Bacteroidia bacterium, assembly GCA_038219845.1. Lineage (GTDB taxonomy): Bacteria > Bacteroidota > Bacteroidia > UKL13-3 > UKL13-3 > CAINMV01. The sequence continues at coordinate 9,680 of JBBRJE010000074.1, read as the reverse complement.
TTATACCAAAGGAGCCCATGCCAACCTCATGATGCAATTGAGTGATGCGATTAAAGCATTTACAGATGACTGCCAGGGATTGGGTATAGGTGACAGGGTGGTAGGTATGACCTTTTCGGAATTCGGACGACGTATTAAATCAAATGCATCCGGAGGTACGGATCACGGAGCTGCTGCACCTTTATTTGTTTTCGGTAATAAAGTAGATGGAGGGAAAATGGTTGGTGTGAATCCTACGATTAGCGCAACCGTATCTGTAAACGATAATATTCCTATGCAGTATGATTTCCGTTCGGTCTACTCTACTATTTTGCAACATTGGTTATGCGTCAAACCTTCCGACCTCAACACTATTTTACTGAAAAACTTCCAGGACCTCGGACTCATACAGTCGGGCGCCTCCTGCATGCCTGCAGGAATTCATGAAGCCAACCAGAAAGCCGGAATTAATATCATATCTAACTATCCCAATCCCTTTGTATCGAGCACTACCATCACTTTCACAACTGATGGCGGGCACACCATGATTCAAATTTTCGATATGATGGGACGTGAGATTACAACGCTTGTTAACCGGGAATATGAAGCCGGCACCTATACTGCCTGGTTTGATGCGTCTGGATTGGCTCCGGGTACCTACTATGCCCGCCTGCAAAATGGTTTCAAACAGCAGGTGCGTAATATGGCTATTGTAAGATAATCGCATCTTATTGACCCTAAGTGTTCGCCCATAATAATTAGTGCGCTGAATTTTTTCACCTGACTAAACCTGAATTTCATATTCTACTTTTAATGGCTTTTAATTTAACCTTGCTCTTATAGTAAGCAACCTTTTTCTGTATCTTCGACCAATATTTTAATCTAATCATCCCTTTTTTCCAATGAAGAACATATATACCTGCCTATGCCTGGTAGTATTATTATTTACCTCTCAAATAATCAATGCCCAGGCAACAATTACCCAATTAATTTACCCGCAATATAGCACTGATACTTCTACAGGTGGGCGATTGCCATTTATATTCCGGGCCAAGATTTCCGGGTTAACAGCCAATACCCTTTATAATTTTTACGCCCGTGGTGCCAGCCTCGTTATCGACGGTACCAATAATGGCAGCGGCGCGGCCATTTTTATTAAGCAGTCCGGTAATTTCGTTTACTCTACCAATCCCGGTTTTGGGGGAGGTGGAGGCTACGATACAATGCGTACCGATGCGCTTGGCGAAGTGACCAATTGGTTCGCCTTCGAACCTACCCGAGGCAATACTCCCCGATTCGCGGAAGGTAATTATATTCATGCAAGGGTATACATCCAAAGGGCTGTCGGCGGCGGTTTCCCTACTATTTTAACAGTAGGCGATTCGATACAGAATATTAAGCTGGATGTAAATGCTAATAATGCCACCGGGGTATATAGTACCAGTATGGCATCAGCCAAAGACCTGGTCTTTTTATATGATAATATTGCAGGTACTGGTCGTCCTCTTAGTGGATGCTGGATTGAATCTGACGGCCTTAATTTTAAAACAGGCACAGGAATGGGTGGAACGCCTAATGCTGCATCCTACCCCGCCTATTATAAGAATAATGTAGACAGCCTAACCTCCGCCTGGGGCGCTTTTATTCCCAATACGCTCACCACCGGCATGATGCGTGTGGAACGCAGGAAACTCATTGATGGTACAATTGGCTGGGCTAATACCGATTTGGATGGGATATGGGATTTAGGTTCAGTGAATACGGTGAATGCTTCCGGTGGATTGACCGCGCTTAACATTGCCACCGACGATGCTCCCCTTATTAATGTTCCTCCAAAAATATTTTTCACCAACTCCAGTCAAATAATTACTGAGAATGGAATTAGCACCACGGTTAAGGTGGGATTGAAATTCCCCTCCGCCAGCGCAACCTCAGTTAATGTTTATATTGCCGGAGGAACCGCTACGGCCGGAAGCGATTATACCTATACTACCCAAACGGTTACCTTCCCTGCAAACTCAATAACGGCGCAAGCAGTTACCTTTACTCTTACTAATGATGCGGTTGCCGAAGGACTGGAAACAGTGATCTTTGGCCTATCCGGTTTCACTAATTCCGCAACAGCAGGAACACCTGCTTTGGATACATTAACCATCATTGATGATGATGTTCCTTTTGTTGGATTCGGCTCTTCCACTGGTTCTGGTTTGGAAAATGTGACCTCAGTAAATATCCCGGTCTATATACAATTCCCTAATGGCAATGCTACTTCGGTAAATATTTCAGCTACAGGAGGAACGGCTACATTAGGCAGTGATTATACCTTTTCCAATCAAACCATTACCTTCCCGGCCAGTTCCTCAGCAGTAATAAATGTACCTCTTACTATTATCAATGATGCCCTCACCGAAGCCAATGAAACCATAATTTTCACCCTCAGCAGCACGACCAATGTCGCCATCCTGGGATCTTCAGTTTTTACTTATACAATTAAAGATGACGATATTGTTCCGGTGCTCACTTTCGTGAAGCCTACATTGGTTACTGTAAAAGAAAATGTTGGAACCGTTACGGTGAAGGTAAAATTGACCAATCCGGCTTTAACTGCCACAACTATTACCATTGCCGCCTTTGGAGGCAATGCTACCAGCGGCAGCGATTATACCTTGGCGTCTAATACACTTACCTTCCCTGCAAATACATCATCCACGCTTAATTACAGCTTCACAATTAACGATGATAACCTCGTGGAAGGTCCGGAATCTATAATCCTACGTTTGACCAATAACACGAATCCCGTTACGTTTATCAGTGAATATGATACCATTGATATCATTGATAACGATTTGCCATTTTTCACTGTTAGCCAGATCAATAAAAATGATGGACTTGGAGTAGCCGACAGCTTAACCGTTCGCTGTGAATTACATGGCACCGTATATGGCCCCAACCTACGTCCGGGCGGATATCAGTTTTATTTGAATGACAGAACCGGAGGCATCCAGGTTTTCAGGTTGGCAGGAGTTTTTGGCGGATATATTCCACAGGATAAAGACAGCGTGGTAGTGAGAGGGGAAATACAGCAGAACAATGGTCAGCTCCAGATTATTAACCTGGATACGGTTTTCAAGGTAGGAACAGGAACCTATATTACACCAACCCTTATTACATCTTATTCTGAGGCCAATGAAGGAAATTATGTGACCATGCAATATTGCCATTTACTTAATACAATACAATGGCCGGCGGGAGCGGGCAATGCAACAGTAACCATTGTAGATCAAAATAATAAGCCCTACCAAACTCAGATTTATCGTCAGACAGATATTGACAGTACACCCGCCACCCCTTATTGGTTTCATATCACCGGGATATTGGCTCAAAACGATGCCAGCATACCTTGGGATTCCAACTATTATCTAGTCCCGCTTAGTCTGCAAAATTATGAATATATTTATCCTAAAATTTCTTTTTCAGCCCCATCCGATACCACCTCAGAAAATATAGGGCTGGACTCCATAGAGGTTAATTTACAATGGGCCGCCCGTACGGCAACAAGTGCTACCGTTGCATTCACCGGGGGGACCGCCATTTTCGGTCAGGACTTTAATTTTACATCTGTTGCTGTAAATTACCCTGGCGGATTTGCTGTTAATGCGAAACAAAAGATCGGGGTGCTCATCATCGATGATGCCTTACCTGAAATCGACGAAACACTTAACCTCGCAATATTAGGACCTACAAATAATGCAGTGGCAGTAGCACCTTCTGTACATACCCTTGTGATTCGTTATAACGATGGAGCTGGTAATGGTATTAAAAATTCTTCTAGAAATAATAATCTGGTTTTTTACCCTAACCCTGCCACCGGAATTATTCATGTCAGATCCGAAGCTGAAATACAAAGCATTAAATTATTCGATTTGCAAGGAAGGCTGGTAGGAGAAAGCATAACCAATGCAATCAACCTTCCAACTCTGGCCAAAGGAATATATATTTTAGAAGCCCAAACATCTGAAGGCATATTAAGTACAAAAATTATTATTAATTAATTTCTTTGCCAATCACAGGTTCAGATACAGGTACTGTAAATATTATAATCAACCATAGGGATTCAAATCTCTATGGTTGATTTTTATTATGGTTTCTTTGCCCCTTGCTTTATTCATTATCAAGGTTCTGCTCATAGTTTAAATTCATTCATTCCGCCGGATTCTTGAATGGAATTATTCATTTTTCATATTTAACTTTTCATTGTATTTTTGACAGATTTATATTTTATAAAAATTAGTATGCCTGAAAAAAATGAAACGCGAATAAAACGCGCCTTGAAAAAACGAAACTGGCGGGAAAGCAAATTCTCGGATTCCTGGAGTGTATTTAAAATAATGAGCGAGTTTGTGGAAGGTTTTGAAACTATGCGGCGATTAGGCCCTTGCGTTTCAATTTTCGGAAGTGCTCGTACTTCTCCCGAACATCCTTATTATCTGATGGCAGTAGAAGCGGCAAAGCTGCTCTCAGCTGCGGGCTTTGGCGTGATCACGGGAGGTGGTCCGGGCATCATGGAAGCAGGTAATAAAGGAGCAAAAGAAAACGCCGGAACATCCGTTGGCCTCAATATTAATCTGCCTTTCGAGCAGTTCCATAATAAATATATTGACCAGGATAAGCTAATTTCGTTCGATTATTTTTTCGTGCGTAAGGTAATGTTTATGAGGTATGCCCAGGGGTTCATAGTTTTGCCGGGAGGATTTGGCACCCTGGATGAATTATTTGAATCGCTTACCTTGATTCAAACAGAAAAAATCGCAGAGTTCCCTATTGTACTCATTGGAACAAAATATTGGGAAGGACTGTTTAAATGGATCAAAGAGGTGATGCTGGAGCAGGAAAATAATATCAATGCCAGCGACCTGAGTCTCTTCCATATTGTCGACACCGCCGAGGAAGCAGTAAAAGTAATAAAGGACTTCTATTTAAAATATACCATGTCCCCCAATTTTTAATAATAGATCGCTGATCTCTTTTATTTATTTCATCATCGGGATTGGTTATGATGAAGCGCCATGGCCTTAAAGCGCTTATATATTCTCCATCTTGGGTTGTAATGTAATGATCAATTATTTTATCATTGTATTAAACAACCATTTGTGTCAAAAATGCATCTATATGCAATAGAGTTCTTAAACTTTCGTTATTTTTGAGAAATGTAATTATGCAAGGACTTAGAAATATCTTTGTTTTCTTTTTATCTATTGCCAGCGGGATGCTTTATGCCCAGGAAATTACATTTATACCCAATAAAGGCCAGTTTGAATCTCAAGTAAAATACAAGGCACAAATACCCGGAGGAGTTATCTTTGTAGAAAAGAATTGTTTAACCTACCTGCTACTCGATTCAAAAACATTTAAGGAATATCATGATACAGGCAAACCAGGATTGAACATACAATGCCATGCATTTAAAGTATGGTTCGATGGCTGCAATGATCATGCAGAAACAAAAGAAGAACAGCCCACTAAGGAATATTATAATTATTTTCTCGGCAATAAACCGGAACATTGGGCCAGCGGTATCTTTGGCGCGCACAAAATTACCATCTCGGATATCTATCCTTCTATCGATCTTGAAATTTACAGCACCCAGGGTCGGTTTTTGAAATATAATTTTATTATTCATGAAGGAGGGAATAGCGCTAATATTAGATTACGTTATGAGGGGATCGATGATCTTAATCTGAAGCATGGGGAACTTCAAATCCCTACTGCGCTTGGCGTTATGCGTGAAGAAGCACCACTGACTTACCAGGACAAAAAACTAATCCCGAGCAAATTCGTGTTAAATGAAAATGTTCTTACCTTTAATTTAGCGAAATATGATAAGAGCAAGGATATAATTATTGACCCTAAGGTAATATTCAGCACCTATTCGGGAAGCTTCTCCGATAACTGGGGATTCACCGGCACCTATGATAATATAGGTAACGGTTATAGCGGAGGCACGGTTTACGGTCCGGGTTATCCTATAACGCTGGGCTCATTTCAAACAGCTTACAAAGGGGGTTCATTCGGTAATGGATCGGTTGGCGACCTGGCCAGAGATGCCGGTATATTGAAATATACAAGCGATGGGAAACAATTAATTTTTTGCACCTACCTGGGAGGAACCCATAATGAACAACCCCATAGCATGGTGGTGAACAGTAAAGGTGAATTAATTGTATTAGGCACTACCATGAGTACTGATTTTCCTATGTTGGCTTCTGGTTTCGATATCACAGCCAATGGCAAATCAGATATTTACCTGGTGAAATTCAGTAATGATGGCAGGCAGCTCACGGGAAGCACTTTCATCGGTGGGTCGGAACGCGACGGACTAAATGGTAATATTGATTTTGGCTTTAGCAATAACCCCAATCCTTTATGTTATAATTATGGCGACCTCTACCGTGGCGAAGTAAATGTAGATGGCAATGATAATATTTATTTCAGCTCATGCACTGAATCAGGCAACGGCACCGGATTCCCTGTTACTGGTGGCTTCCAACCTGTTTTCGGAGGAGGGATCCAGGATGGCTGCGTATTTAAAATGAGCCCTGATTTAGGCAATGTATTATGGAGCAGTTATATTGGTGGAAATCTCTTTGATGCAGCATATGCCTTATGCTTCGACCGAAATAATAATTTATTCGTGGTAGGCGGAACAACAAGCGGGAGCTTACCATTTAGTGTTAACGGTGCTAAGAAGTTATTTACCGGTGGAAGTGCTGATGGTTTTCTTCTTAAAATTAACAGCAATTCAGGGGCCTTAATAAATTCCACTTTTGTTGGGACATCAGCATTTGATGAGACCTATTTTGTGCAATCGGATTCTACGGGCAATATTTATATCGCAGGGCAAACGGAAGGATCCTTCCCCATAATTCCCGCCACCATTTATAATATCCCGAATACCAATCAATATATTCAAGTTTATAGTAACGACCTTAATATACTAAAGCGAAGTACATCCTTCGGGAAAGGCAGATCCACAAAGATGGCCCTCTCTGCTTTTCTGGTAGATAAATGCAATCATGTATTTATTAGCGGCTGGGGGGGCGCTGTTAATAGTTCGGTTGAAGGAGGTCCAGGGGGCACGATCGGCGGACTACCCGTTACACCTGATGCACCTCAAAAAAATACCGATGGCAGTGATTTTTATATAGCCATATTTTCCCGTGATCTGAACGCCTTATTGTTCGCCACATATTTTGGTGGCAATGGAATTGATGAACATGTAGATGGTGGCACCAGCCGGTTCGACAGGGAAGGAATCATCTACCAATCGGTATGTGGGGGCTGCGGTGGCCAAAGCCAATTTCCAACTACACCAGGCGCATGGAGCAGGACAAACAATGCCGGCAATTGTAATAATGCTTTGTTTAAAATTGATTTTGAAAACCTTAATCGCCCGCCTAATGTAGAAGATTCGGTGTACACGGTGAAGTTTTTAGATACGCTTAGCTTCAATTATCAAACGGTCGATCCTGATTTTGATGATTCTATATATACCAGTTTCAGTACCCCGAAATCATCATCTGGAAAAATTCTTAATCCTATTCAAGGTGGACAAACCGTAGCAGGTGTTGGGACCAGCCTGGCGAAATTTAAGTTTGTCGCCAATTGCAATCAGAAAAATGACACGTTCTACTTTAAGTCATATGCCCGTGATGTTGGATGTCCCGGATTAAAAAAGGATACTGCAACCATTAAGATTATTGTAGGTCAGGCACCTCTGCCAAATCCTCCAAAGATTGTATGCATGGCTCTTATAGGCACGCATATTATCAAACTACACTGGGACTCTTTTACTGTTGATCGTTATCTTAAATATTTTCTTATCTATAAAACCTCCGATAACGGAACACAGGTTGTGGATACGTTCAGGGCAGGTGATATACCTGAATATACTGATAGCAATGCTTATAACTATACTGCAAAAAACTATTGCTATAAGATCATAGGCTATAATGTGTGTAATGAACCGGGAAAAGCTTCATACGATGTATGCAGCCTAAGGGAATTTAATGCACCCATTGACTCTACCTATATTTATACTGCCACTGTAGTTGATAATAAAAATATAAAGCTGGTCTGGCTCCGGTCGACTGAAGAAGATTTCGCTGCATATCATATTTACCGCCGACAAACTGTGATTGGAAAAGCACAGCCCTTCACGCTATACAGGGTGATTACCGGACGTGACGATACAACCATGACTGACGGAAATGTAGATGTTCAGAATACTGAATATTGTTATAATATAAAAGTGATAGATAATTGCGGGCATATAAGTCATTTTACCAATGAAGGATGCAATATTATTCTGAGAGGCAATGCTTCACCGTTTGAACACCAGCTTAACTGGACAAGCTATAAGGACTGGTATCAAAATGTAAATCGTTATGAGCTATATCGTTTCGATGACAGGCAATTCATAACCAAAGAAACGACCACTCCGGCTACTTTACGGGATTACCTTGATAAAAACCTGGATTATGACTGGGGTGGATACTGGTATTATGTGATCGCACATCAAAACGATTCAAATTATAAAGCGACTTCACAATCAAATACTATTTATCTGTATCAACCTCCGCTTTTATGGGTGCCAAATGCTTTCAGCAGCAATAATGATGGCTTAAATGATACCTGGGGTATTGTACCTGTATTCGTAAAAGAATATAATATGAAAGTATATAACCGCTGGGGTCAGATCGTTTTTGAAACATCCGACAAAAAAAGCGATTGGAACGGCGACTATAAAGGGAAAACGCCATTTGATGAGGTATTGGTTTGGATCGTTACTTATACCGGCTGGGATAAAAAAGTATATTATAAAAAGGGAACGCTGACGATATTGAATTAAAACCTTGAAGGTTTTACTAATCGAGTCGTTGCGAATATTCTAAGCGAAACCTTCAAGGTTTTTACTAATCGAGCCATTACGAATATTCGAAACCTTCAAGGTTTTTTTATTCGAGCAGTTACGAATATTCTAAGCGAAACCTTGAAGGTTTTTACTAATCGAGCCATTACGAATATTCTATGCGAAACCTTCAAGGTTTTTTTATTCGAGCTGTTACAAATATTCAGAGCGAAACCTTGAAGGTTTTTTACTAATCGAGCCGTTACGAATATTCGAAACCTTGAAGGTTTTTTTATTCGAGCTGTTACGAAAATTCAGAGCGAAACCTTGAAGGTTTTTACTAATCGAGCTGTTACGAATATTCGAAACCTTCAAGGTTTTTTTATTCGAGCTGTTACGAATATTCTATGCAAAACCTTCAAGGTTTTTACTAATCGAGCCGTTGCGAATTTTCGAAAAGGTTTTTACTATTCGACATGGATCTTCCTTTAGCCACTATTTTATCATCTCTGCACTCCGCTTAATAAATTTAGTCAATTCCTCTCCCTGCAACACACCTTGTGATAATTTTGCCAGATCCACACTTTGCATCATGATTTTGGCTTTGCTGTCTTCATCAGGATCGTTTAGGAGCTTTGATGCTAATGGGTGATTGGTATTAATCTGGATCTTATAAGAGTCGGGCATGGCGCCGTAAAAGCTCATCCCGCCCATCTGGCTCATGGTCTTCATTCTTTGCTCAAATTCCGGCTTGGTGATGGTAATGAAGTCATCATCGGAATTCAGGGCTTTA
>JBBRJE010000073.1:0-10578 GCA_038219845.1 Bacteroidia bacterium | reverse complement strand
TACAACCAATGATATAGAGGGCATGGAAATACCAACCGACCAATCGGTTTTAAGTGAAGTAAAAACAATATCACCTGTACAGCAATCCATAACTCCCATAGTAAACGCTACCGGTACAATAGCGTACGATCCGCGCTTAATCAACAATATCAGTGCCCGTTTTAGCGGCAGGATCGAAAAGCTATATATGCATTTCAATTTTGAAAATGTTTCTAAAGGCCAGCGCATCATGGATATTTTTAGCCCGGAAATTTTAACGGCACAGCAGAATTATATTTATCTTCTGAATAATTCTTCAGAGGAGATAACGCTTATCAATTCCTCAAAACAAAAATTACATCTTCTTGGATTAACAGAAGGACAACTCAGGCAAATTGAAACAAACAGACAAGCCATAAATCCATTGCCCATCTACAGCCCTTATTCTGGGCATATTCACGGCATGGGAGTCAACAATTCATCTTCAGCTACACCTTCCACAAATAATGCAATGGGTTCGGGAATGAACAATTCAGCTACGCCAACAACACAGGTTCAGCCTGAAAATATTCCATCCTCACAATCCTCAGCACTCAATCTAAAAGAGGGAACTTATGTTCAAAGCGGACAAACAATTTTTGCTGTTTATAATACCAGCCAAGTTTGGGGATTGCTTAATATTTTCCCTCTGGATGCAACTTTGATTAAAACCGGAGCTAAAGTTTCTATCAGCGCAGAAACAAATCCACACAACTTAATTTCTTCAACCATCAGTTATATTGAGCCTATTGCAGGACAGAACGCTTCCGTAATAAAAGCCCGGGTTTATTTACAAAATGCCGAAAAACTAGAGTTAAAAATCGGGACACAACTATCTGCAAAAATCACAGCTACAGAGATAAAAGGATTATGGTTACCGCGAAACGCTGTTATCAACCTGGGGCAAAAACAAATTGTATTTGTGAAAAATAAAAATCATTTCATTGCAAAAGTCATTAAAACCGGTATAATAACGGAGACCATGGTTCAAATATTTAGTGGCTTGCAAGGTAATGAAGAGCTAGCCGCAAACGCACAATTTATAGTTGACAGTGAAAGTTTTATCCAAACACAAGCGGAGAAGCATTAGCGAAAGATCCATGGACAATCAGTAAATAAAAAAAATAAAAAAAATAAATTACAGGTACATAGCAATGGCATCAAAAAATTATAGAGTTACAAACGTTAAAACATTAGATATGGCAATGAAGTTGTATAAATTTATCCATCCCGGAATGTATTTAAAGTATTGCATTCTGCTAATTTCATATTGCCTGTTACTTTTTACTTCATGTAAGAATCATACGAATCAATCCGACATGGCAGGACCGGACGAGTATTATACCTGTTCTATGGATCCGCAGGTCATTGAAAATAAAGCAGGCAACTGTCCTATCTGCCATATGAAGCTGATTAAAGTGAAAAAGAATTCGCTGCAAACCGGACAAATAAAACTCAGTGAACAGCAAATTAAACTGGCCAATATCACCTTTGATACGATTCGAATCGAAGCCCTGGCAAAGGAAATTACGCTTACCGGCAAAGTGGCGGTAGATCAGAATCTTTCCGATGCCATCAGCGCAAGAGTGGGGGGTAGAATTGAGAAGCTTGCAATAAAAAATACCGGTGATTATATACGCAGTGGTCAGCCTCTTTATGAAATCTATAGTGAAGAATTGAATGCGGCACAACAGGAATATATCATCGCCATTCAGAAAGAGACTATTTTTTCCATGGATAAAAACCTGACTGCACAATTCACTGCCGCTGCAAAAAACAAATTGTTATTGTACGGGATGAATGAAACGCAAATCAATCTGGTTACATTAACGAAACAGGTGTTGCAGTTTGTGCCCGTATATTCAAGGACTACAGGCTTTGTTAGTGAATTGTCGGTTACTGAAGGAAATTATGTATCCTCTGGAACAACCCTTTTTCGCATCGCTTCGCTTCAATCGTTATGGGTGGAGGCGCAAGTATACCTGCCCTATCTGCAGTATATAAAAGTAGGAACCGATGCCAGCTTTTCAATTCCTGCAGCGGGTGAAAAATCATTTACAGGTAAAGCGATTTTTATTGATCCACAGGTTCAGTCGCCTGAAAGGTTTGTGCTTGCAAGGTTTCAGATTTCGAACTCTTCTGCTCAAATAAAACCGGGTATGCTTGCCAATATCAACATACAAACAGAAAAGAGGAAATCATTGGTACTTCCCGTGGATGCAATTATTCAGGATAGCAAAGGCGCCACGGTATGGGTGCGAAACGCCGACAGTACGTTTGAAAATAGAATGGTAAAAGCAGGAATGCAAAATAGCCGTCAGATTGAGATCCTGGATGGATTAAAGGAAGGCGATATTATCGTGATAACCGGAGCCTACCTGCTTAACAGTGAATATGTATTTAAAAAAGGCGCAAGCCCGATGAAAGGGATGAAAATGTGAATCATCAATATACCAATGTGGAATGTCCTGAATTATTATAAAATATTTTTAACCAATTTAATTAAAAAAATCAAATGAGTAAAGTAATTATTTTTTCAGCTACAGCACTAACCTTACTGCTGGGCGCATGTAGTAACCTTTCGAGCACGAAGGGACCAACAAATGCAAAAGATTCTTCTGTAATGCAAAACAATAATGCAGCGCAGACTTTCAACCTTGACACTGCAAAATTGAAAATGGATGAATCATTTTATCAATGCCCTATGAATACCGAAGTGATTTCCGACAAGCCGGGCAGCTGTCCCAAATGCGGAATGGAATTATCTAAAATGAAAAAACAATAATTCATCAGTAATGGTTGAACGGCTCATCTCTTTCTCGTTACGCAATCGCTTTCTTGTGTTGTTGATAGCCATCGGCATGTTCGGCTGGGGCTTCTATGAAGTGCAGCACAATCCGGTAGATGCTATTCCCGATCTATCGGAAAACCAGGTAATTGTTTTTACCGAATGGATGGGCCGCAGCCCGCAGGTGATAGAAGACCAGGTAACCTATCCGCTGGTAGCCAACCTGCAGAGTATTCCGAAATTAAAAAACATAAGAGGCGCTTCTATGTTTGGAATGAGTTTCGTGTATCTTGTATTTGAAGACAATGCAGATATCTATTGGGCAAGAACAAGGGTGTCAGAACGTTTAAACTTCGCACAAAAGCTTTTACCGGAAGGAATTTCACCAACCCTTGGTCCGGATGGAACAGGCGTAGGCCATATCTTTTGGTATACCCTCGATGCAAAAGGTTACGATCTTGGTGAACAACGTGCCTTGCAGGATTGGTATATAAAATTTGCCTTACAAACAGTTCCCGGGGTGAGTGAAGTGGCATCCTTTGGAGGTTTTCAAAAACAATACCAGGTGGTTATCGATCCTGTGAAATTGAATTATTATAACCTCTCCATGATGGATGTATTAAAAGCGGTTAAATCCAATAATAATGATGTAGGCGGAAGGAAATTTGAAATGAGTGATAAGTCCTATATCGTACGGGGCCTGGGATATATCAAATCCATTGCTGAGATAGAAAGTATACCCCTGAGCACAGCCAATAATGTGCCTATTAGAATTAAGGATGTGGGCGCGGTGCAAATGGGCGGTGACATTCGTTATGGGATTTTTGATGAGAACGGTGAAGGAGAAAAAGTTGGAGGAATTGTGGTATTGCGTTATAATGAAAATGCGGACGCTGTAATCAGCAAGATAAAATTAAAATTGGAAGAGGTACAGAAGGGATTGCCTGAAGGCGTTAAGTTTAATATTGATTACGACAGGAGCGGCTTGATTGAAGAAGCCATTAGCTCAGTAAAACGCACCTTGCTGGAAGTATTCATCAGCGTTTCCATTATCGTTTTAATATTTCTTTTTCACTGGCGAAGCGCAGTAATTATTCTCATACAAATCCCCATCTCCGTTGCATCAAGTTTTATCCTTCTTAACCTGTTGGGATTTTCTTCCAATATCATGTCATTAACCGGAATTGCTTTAGCCATCAGTGTTATTGTAGATGATGGGATTGTTATGGTTGAAAATGCATACAGGCATCTGAGTGAGGCACAATTAAAAGAACAACCAAAATAAATTTTAATATATGGCTAATAAAGATACCAAAGAACATTGGGAAAAAGTGTTTGAAACCAAAGCAGAGAATCAAATGAGCTGGTTTCAGGAATATCCTAAAACATCCGTTGAATTTTTTAATAATTTTAATTTGCCATTAGATGCAAATATCATTGATATTGGAGGAGGAGATAGTCATTTGGTGGATGTATTTGTAGCAAAGGGTTATAAGAATATTTATGTCCTGGATATTTCTGCTAATGCATTGGAACGAACAAAGAGAAGGCTGGGTGATAAGGCAGGTAAAGTTCATTGGATTGTTTCAGACATTACGGATTTTATAACGCCTGTAAAATTTGATTTTTGGCACGACCGTGCTGCATTTCATTTTCTTACTTCAGAGGAACAGGTAAATAAATATATTGCTATTGCAGAAGGGGCAATAAACCCCGGAGGACATTTAATCCTTGGGACTTTCTCTGAAAATGGTCCAACCAAATGCAGTGGCCTGGAAATAAAGCAATATAATGAAGCCAGCATGTCGTCACGCTTTGAAAAGTCATTTGAAAGAATAATTTGTATTGAAGAAGAACATGCAACTCCATTTAACACGACCCAAAATTTTCTCTTCTGCAGTTTCAAAAAGAAATAAATAATGAATTCAGAAAAAAATTAAACTCAAAAAATCAATAATTATGGAATTCCAAAAATACACCTGTCCCATGCACCCTCATATTTTAAGGGATGCTCCCGGTAAATGCCCTATCTGTGGCATGGCCTTAGAACCTGTTGCCAGTCATACTCCTGGAAAGAAACCGAACCATACGGGCATGATCGCAGATTTCCGGAAACGCTTTTACATCGTTTTAATATTAACGGCTCCAATCATGTTGTTATCAATGATGATACAGCAGTTTATAGGCGTCCACTGGCAGTTTGCAGGCTCGCAATATATCTTATTTGGATTATCCTCCATTGTGTTTTTTTATGGTGGATGGCCCTTTTTAAAAGGATTAGTAAATGAGGCGCAAGCGAAGAACCCCGGAATGATGTTTTTGATTGGCTTTGCAATATCAGTGGCCTATATTTATAGTGTGGCCATTGTTTTCGGACTGGAAGGCATGGATTTCTTTTGGGAGCTGGCAACACTTATTCTCATTATGCTTTTAGGCCATTGGATTGAAATGAAATCTGTGGCGGGCGCATCCAGGGAACTGGAATTATTAGTGCAGCTCATGCCCTCAGAAGCACATATGGTGATGCCCAATATGGTTCATGATGTGAAAACAGATACTCTAAAAGCGAATGATATAATTTTGGTGAAGCCCGGCGAAAAGGTAGCTGCCGATGGAGTAATACTGGAAGGAGAAACATACCTTAATGAATCCATGCTCACCGGCGAATCGAAGCCGGTGCAAAAAGTGAAAGGTGAAAAAGTAATTGCCGGATCGATTAATGGCAATGGAGCTATAAAAATTACCGTTTCCAATGGAACGAAAGATTCTTATTTATCACAGGTGATCAAATTGGTGCAGGATGCCCAGAACGCCAAATCGAACACACAGCTCCTGGCAGATAAAGCGGCAAAATGGTTGACTATCATCGCCTTGCTTTCCGGCATTTCCACCTTTTTATTTTGGTATTTAACCGGGCAAACATTAGCCTTTGCAATGGAAAGGATGGTCACCGTAATCGTGATCTGCTGTCCTCATGCGCTAGGGCTGGCGGTGCCCTTGGTCGTTGCCAAATCAACGGCTCTATCTGCACAAAGCGGCCTTCTGATTAAGAACAGAACCGCCTTCGAAAATTCAAGAAAAATTACCACCATTATATTTGATAAAACAGGAACGCTTACCGCGGGTAAATTTGAAGTCTCAAAAATCGTTTCATTGAAAAAAGAATTAAACGAGAATGAAATTATCAGGTTGGCCTCAGCATTAGAACAAAAATCGGAACATCCGATTGCTACAGGCATCCTGCAAAAAATAAACGATTTAAAAATCACTATTCCCGCAACAGAAAATTTTAATGCCATCACAGGAAAAGGAGTGGAAGCTATGGTGGAAGGCAAAAAAGTATTTGTCGTAAGTCCTGGCTATCTCAAAGAAAATAATATGGCGCTGCCGGAAGGATTCTCTGCAAATGATACGGAAACAGTGGTGTTTGTGCTTGTCGATAATGAATTGGCTGGATATATTGCCTTATCGGATGAGATACGTCCTGAATCGGCAGAAGCAATTAAAACCTTAAAAGAAAATAATATCAAATCAATATTGCTTACCGGCGATAATAGTAAAGTTGCGAAAAGTGTAAGCGATACTTTAGGCATGAGCAGTTTTATTGCGGAAGCATTGCCGCATCAAAAATTAGAGAAGATAAAAGAGCTGCAAGGCAAAGGCGAATTTGTAGCCATGACTGGTGATGGTGTGAACGATGCTCCTGCCTTAGCCCAGGCCGATGTAGGCATTGCTATAGGAAGCGGCAGCGATATCGCGGCAGAAACAGCAGGCATTGTTTTGGTGAATAGCAATCCGAAAGATATCGTCAGCTTGATTTTATTTGGCAAGGCCACCTACCGTAAAATGATCCAGAATTTAATCTGGGCCACGGGCTATAATATTGTGGCCTTACCGCTGGCAGCAGGCGTATTATATCAACAGGGTATTCTTTTAAGTCCGGCGGCGGGAGCGGTGCTCATGACTTTAAGCACGGTCATCGTTTCCATCAATGCAAGCATGTTGAAAATTAAAAAATAAGTTTACATTGACTGTATGATTTAAATATGCAATACAATTTCAGCCCAATTCCCATTCTCGATTCAGTATCGTGAATAAGGGGATGATACAATTTGCATCCCGGAAAATAAGAAAAGAAAATAGGAGAATAAAATAAAATCATTGGGATAACGTTTCAATATATATTTGTCAGCAAAACAAACCAGATGAAATTATTTAAATCTCTAAGCCTGTTCCTCTTTTTATCGACCCATGCATTGGCGCAAAAAGATATCGTCTTCTGGACCGATACCAGCACAGCCTATATCAACCACCGCGTCATCAGCATGCTGGAATATAAAAAGGAAATCTATCTCTTAAGCAAATCACAGGATGCAACATTCTCCGATCCGCATCCCTCCTTCTCGCGGGTATCGATGCAGGGCAAGCTCCAAAATTTCACCGTCTACCCCGATGTTAAAAACCTCTATGAGCTCAACGCGATGGTAGTGCAGCCCAATGAAGATTTGAGAATTTATGGCACCTGTGTTTCCAACGGAAAATTCACACCCTATATCAACTCAGTAAGCCCCGCAGGCGTGATGGCCGCCAATACTTTTATGATGGTTAACGTTTCACATTTTGTGGGCGATGCAATAAATATCAACACCCGTGAATGTGTCTGGGCCAAGTCTATCCAGGGTTCTGCAAACAATAAGTTTAATGCCTATGTATACCGGGTCGACATGTCGAAGAATGACAATATCAGCTGGAAAACCGTGCTGAGCCAGGAATTTAATGAAGAATGCAGCCGGCTGGTGGTGCTGCCTGATACATCCATCCTGCTCTTGTGTAAGCGTTATACGGATGAATCATTTGCAGGCTGGGTGCCCGTGATTTATAAGATGGATTCAAAAGGAAATTTGCAATGGACAAAAGAATTAACAGCCTATGGCGATTTTACCGTACAAAATTTAACGGCAGATGAAAATTATATCTATTATTCCAATAGCATGGGCAATGATAAATCGAGGGTCAATTCAGGAAATATAGTCAGGCTCGACCAGCAAGGTGAAGTAGTCAATCGTGTTGCTATTGTGGATATGAACCCCAATGGCATCCTTGTATTGCGATCAGGCAAAATTCTTTTATACGGAGGTGAATATAAAACAGAAGGCGTTCAGATCGTAGAGAAAGCAAAAGTGACTTTATTCGATGGCAAACTCACTAAAATCAAAGAACGCGTGATGGGTGCATACGATAAACCAGATGCAGAGCTGCCCGGCCTGGTCATCTCTATGATGCCCAGCTCCTCCGATATCCTCACGGCCATCCAATTGAGTGATGGACGTGTAGCGCTGGCCGGAAGGGTGTATATGCCACTGCATACCGGCGCCGATGATATCCTCCTCTCACCGCGTACCAATAGAAATCTTTTAATCCTCACGCAAGAAGACGGGGTTTGGTGAGCGAAAGAGAAGGAAGGAAGAAATACAAAATACTTAAACAATGTCGATTAGTTAAGTATTTATTAATGTAAAATCGGTTCAGGTTTCCGCTTCGCGGAAAGAAATGCATTTTAACACAGAGAACACAGAGATTATATACATCCCGCCTCTTCGGGCGGGAAGGGCGCAGAGGAAAACAATCATAGATTTATACACCTGGATTTCTCTGTGTCCTTCCCGCCCGAAGTGGCGGGATGCATTTTTAACTCTGCGTCCTCTGTGTTAAAACAAACCGCGTAGCGGTTCTAATCTTAAATAAACGACATTGAATTGACAATGGTAATTATTCAAATATCGGGTATTTCCGGATTTGATGTGCTGGCGCAATAATCAATTGATTCGAAGAACCTGTATTCTTCTTCCTATCGGAAGATAATACAGCTGAACTGATAAATCAAAGCTTTAATACGGACACATCAAATTCGAAAATACCCCAAATATTCTTTACGCCATAAAAATTGTCCATCGTCCATTATCAATTATCAATTACCTTTCATTATTTTCGCAGCTATTATGAAAAAGTCATTTCTGATTTTAAGCGCAGCGCTTCTCTTTTTATTTGCCTGTAAATCCTTTAAGTATCCTACCAAAGACGATAAGGGCCAGGCCTTGCATTATATACAAATCACTACGCATTATGGTAAGATGATTATAAAATTATATAATGAAACCCCCAAGCACCGGGATAATATGCTCGCCCTGGCGAAAGCGCATTATTACGACAGCACGATGTTCTTTCGTGTGATCCGTGATTTTATGATGCAGGGCGGCGCTTGCGATACACGCCATGCTTTACCGGGAACGGCGCTCGGATCGTGCGACAGCAATTATACAGTGCCTGCGGAAATCCTTCCCGGCTTATTTCATAAGAAAGGCACCCTTTGTGCAGCCAGGGATAATAACCCGGCCAAAGCATCAAGCGCTACCCAGTTTTATATTGTACAGGGGAAAGTATATCTGGAAAATGTATTGCGGGCCTACGCCTCAAGCCGCAATATGACACTTACAGAAGCACAAACAAAATTTTACACCACAGTGGGAGGTATACCGCAGCTGGATGGTGAATATACTGTTTACGGTGAGATCGTAGAAGGCCTTAATATAGTCGACAGCATCTGCAATAGCCCTACCATCCAGTATCTTAACGATCGTCCCATCAATGATGTGAAAATGTCGATAAAAGTTTTACGCTGAGCCGATTGGGATTTTATATTAATTTAATATAGCTTCGGGCATATTTAAACTTTAATTTCTTGAAACTCTTCAATCATCCTGTACTCTGCAATTATTATGTAACTTATCGGTGCAATTCCAAATGCAGCTTCTGTGATATCTGGGAGAAGCCCTCGCCTTATATCACATTGGAAAATGTAGAACAAAATCTTTTGGACTTAAAGAAGCTGGGCGTTAAAGTCATTGATTTCACTGGCGGAGAACCCTTATTGCATCGGGAGATTGATACTTTTTTCGCCCTCGCAAAAAAGCTGGGGTTCATCACCACGCTTACCACGAATACTTTATTGTATCCCAAGTATGCTGAAAAATTAAAAGGCAATGTAGACATGCTGCATTTCAGCCTCGATTCACCGGTGAAAGAGGAGCATGACAAAAGCCGTGGTGTGGCTTGCTTTGACAGCCTGATCAAAAGCATTGAAATTGCAAAGTCGGTAGGAGAGTGGCCTGATATTATTTTTACTGTTCATGAAGGGAATATCCACCAGATACAACAGGTGTATGACGAGATCACCATGCCTAATAATCTTATACTACTACTTAATCCCATGTTTGAATACAATGGGGTGGGAAAGGAGCTAGATAAAAAATCATTATTGAAATTAAAAAAATGGGGAAGAAAAAAATTGGTTTATATCAATAATGGCTTTCTGAAATTGCGTGAAGAGGGTGGCAATCAAACCTTGAAACCTGCCTGCAAAGCCATGAGCACAACGGTGGTGATTTCCCCGGAAAACAAAATGATCCTTCCCTGCTATCATCTGGGATTGGAGGAGATTGCCATTGAGAATAATTTATTTGATCTTAGAAATTCAGATAAAGTAAAAACTGAAATTAAGAAAGAGGGTACCCATGAAAAATGCCAGGGCTGCACGGTAAACTGCTATATGCAGCCCAGCTTTGCGGTGCATATCAATAAATATTTCTGGGCGGCATTGCCCTCTACTTTAAAATATAGCTGGGAGAAGAAAATGTGGAAGGCGGCTTTTTAAAATAATAGATTCTTCACTTATTTATTATTTTTCTATTCCGAATACGTAAGAAAAATACATT
>JBBRJE010000072.1:0-10662 GCA_038219845.1 Bacteroidia bacterium | reverse complement strand
TTCTGTTAATGATCCAAGGGACATATAATAAATCTGACATTTCTCCTTACTACCTTTTCTTGAAAACCCCTCAGCAATATTGCTTGTAACTGATACAACACAACTTCTCATTTGATCAGTTAAGCTAAATTGTTCTTTCGTTGGAAATGTATCTGTAAGCTTATAAACTGCTAACACAAGATTATGTCCTTCTTTCCAAGCTGTTAAATCAGTAAAAGAGACAATCTTCATTGCTTTATACTTTATACTACATACTTTATACTAACCACCCCCCTACCTCGTCCGCTGCATTATACCATACGCTAATTCATGAAAAGTCTTTTTCTTTGCTTCGCTAAGCCTTACTGTGTGTAAGGCTTCCAGGGCCCTGTTATAGAATTGCTGTTGGGCATCCTCTGCCTTTTGTTTAGCGCCGGTGAGAACAAATAATTCTTTGAATATGGCTATCTTTTCTTGCTGATCATAATCTTTTATACTAAGCCATTGTTCCAACAGCTCTTTTTGTTTGGGATTTGCATCCTGGAGGGCCGTGATAAGCAAATAGGTTTTTTTATTGGAGAGAATATCCCCTCCTACCTGCTTGCCAAAAGCTATGGCGTCCTCTGCAAAGGCATCCAGGATATCATCATGCAGCTGGAATGCAATGCCCAGGTTCTTCCCAAAATCATAGAATGCCTTGGCCTCCTCCCTTTTCGCGCCACCAATTATTGCGCCGAGGTAAAAGCTACATCCCAGCAATACTGAGGTCTTCAGGGTGATCATCGTTAAGTATTCTGTGAGCCCTACATCATTCCTTGTTTCAAAGAGCATGTCCATTTGCTGGCCCTCACAAACTTCTATCGCGGTTTTATTGAACATGGATAATAGATCACTGGAAATTGTTGCTTCCAGGTTTTGCAAAAATATAATCGATTTAATCATCATCATATCCCCGCAAAGAATGGCGGTGGACTGTCCCCATTTCTTATGCACTGTTGGATTGCCCCTGCGTAATGGAGCTGCATCCATTATATCATCATGAATTAAAGTGAAATTATGAAATAGCTCAATGGCCATGGCTGCGGGCATTGCCTCTTCATAGGAATCACGGAAAGCATCGCAGGCCATAAGCACCATGACAGGACGCAATCTTTTGCCTCCCAATTGCATAATATAATTCGCAGGTTCATATAATGAAGCAGGCTCTCCATTAAAAGAATGTTCAATTAAATAATTTTCGAAAGAGCCAAGATATTTTTCCAATAGGGTCATCGGGGGCAAAGATAGGAGAATGCGTATAACGTATTGCGTATAAGGTATAACGAAAATACAAGATTAGTAAGATTCACTACACTTTGCGGATAATCATACAATCCTTTTTTTCAATCTTAAATGACGCATATTAGAGGAGGGAGGGATTTTTAAGCCAGACTCTATACTTATTACGCAGTACAAACCCCTATCTTTGCAAAATTATCATGAGTAGAATATTAGCCATTGTAGGCAGACCAAATGTCGGAAAATCAACGCTTTTTAATCGGCTGGTTGGAAAGCGGGAAGCCATTGTTGACGATAGTTCAGGAGTGACCCGCGACCGACATTATGGCACCTGCGAATGGAACGGTGAATCGTTCACAGTAGTAGATACCGGGGGATTCGTGGAAGGCAGTGATGATATCTATGAAAAAGCTATAAGAACACAGGTAAAAATAGCCATTAGTGAGGCGGCTGTAATTCTATTTATGGTTGATGTAACCGAAGGTATTCATCCTTTAGACGAGGAGGTAGCAAAAATTTTACGTAAATGTAAGAAACCGATTTTACTCGCAGTAAACAAGGTAGATAATAATGAGCGTTTATTAAGCGAGGGCGTGTTTTATAAATTCGGCCTTGGTGATATCTTCAGTATCAGCAGCGCCAGCGGCAGCGGCACAGGCGAACTGCTCGACAAGGCGGTGGAATATATTAAAGAAGAAAAAGATATTGAAGATTTCTCCGCCCTTCCTAAAATAGCAATTGTAGGCAAACCCAATGTGGGCAAATCGAGCCTCATTAATGCCCTCCTTGGGGAGGAACGAACCATTGTAACTGATATCGCAGGTACTACCAGAGATACGATTCATACACGCTACAATGCCTTTGGCCATGATTTTATGCTTATCGATACTGCCGGTATCCGCAAGAAGCAAAAAGTGCATGAGGATATTGAATACTATAGCGTGATGCGCAGCATAAAAGCGTTGGAAGAATGTGATATCTGCTGCCTTATTATCGACGCTACCATCGGAATCGAAAAGCAGGATCTGAACCTGCTGCATCTGGCGGAGAAAAATGGCAAAGGCGTGGTGATCCTGGTGAATAAATGGGACCTGATTGAGAAGGATAATAAAAGTACAGTGCAATTTGAGAAGACAATAAAAGAAGCTACGGCGCCATTTACCGATATTCCGATTCTTTTCATCTCGGCTTTAAACAAGCAGCGCATTCATAAGGCAGTAGAATTAATTATGCAGGTTAACGAGAATTTAAATCGCCATATCACCACGCATAAGCTGAACGAATTTTTGATTGACACCATAGAAAACTATCAACCACCGGCAGTCAAAGGAAAATTCATCAAAATAAAATTCATTACCCAGCTGCATACAAAAACACCATCCTTCGTTTTGTTCTGCAACCTCCCGCAATATATCCAGGAAAGCTATAAACGTTACCTGGAAAATAAATTCCGCGAAACCTATAATTATTCAGGGGTGCCGTTGAGGCTTTATTTCAGGAAGAAGTAGAAAGAATGAAAGAATGAAAGAATGAAGGAGTGAAAGAATGAATACAAATACAAATGAAAAGCGGAGTGGATTATATCTTTCCTGTTTTCGATGATTTGTAAAAACCCTTGAATAAATGCTTTGAAACCTTGTTAAACCTAACCTTGTCATTCTGAGCGAAGCGAAGAATCTTGTATCCTCTGCCTATAACACCACTTCACTGCAATCTTGATCAACCACCCGTATCATTCAAGCATTACTTCTCATCGTCGTTCTGTGCAAAGTGGAGATCATCAATCAATATCATAGTTAAGAAAATTCCATTTAGGATTAACGTCTATAATGAGTTTTCTCCTCTTTTCTCTTTACCAGACTTCAATGGATTCTTCGCTTCGCTCAGAATGACAAAAGGGGGATGATCAGAATGACAAAAGGGGGATGATCAGAATGACAAAAGGGGAATGATCAGAATGATAAAATGGGGATGATCAGAATGACAAAAGGGGAATGATCAGAATGATAAAATGGGGTGTATTTGTATTCATTCTTTCATTCCTTCATTCTTTCATTCCTTCACTCCTTCATTCTTTCATTCCTTCATTTGTATTTATATTTATTCCTTAATGATCTTACTCCTTGAGGCACCTTCCGCGGTTTTAATTTCAACAATATAAATTCCGGCTGCTATCGTAGAAATATCAAATGAGGTTTTGAAATTAAATTCTTTTGCCATAATTTTCTTTCCTGTCATATCATATAAAGCTGCCATAGCATTATCGTTATAATCTGAGAGCTCAATGTTCAATTTATTATTTGCAGGATTGGGGTAGATACGGAAGGCAGGTGCAGTGGCAGCAGCTTTTACACCTGTTAGCAGCTTCCGGTAAACAAGGCTTAATTCCCCTAATTTATTGCTGTTAAAACCAAAATAATTCAAGCCATTCAGGGTGCTGTCGCCCGGTGTGGCATAGAATACGATCCCGGTGGAATAATCATTATTAAGCAGGTCGAGGTCGGTTGGGAACGATGCATTGCTATAGTTCATAACTGCCAGGTCGGATTTGGAAATTGCGATACCCAGCCTGTTATTGATGCTGTCTTTCATCAGTGTAAATTCGGAAGGCTGGTAATATAGTCTCAGGCTCACCGGCGTCACGGGTGCATTGCCCGATTGAAGCCATAGATTTCTAACAAAATAATAATTGTCTGTTTTGGTAGGGAAAGCGCCGGTTCGCTCGGAACGTAACGTATTATTCACCAAGTTGATCCCATAGCAGAGATTGCCCAAATTATTTCCATTGGGATTGATCTGCGCCACGAGCCTATTGCTGTCGTCACGTAGGTCGGTCCACCCCGATCCATTGACAAGCGGACAAGGAGACCCGGCGCTGAAGATGCCCGGTAGAATCCGTATTTCTGAATTATAAATTTCAATATCATCGATCGCAAAGCTATTGCCCTGCTTGCCTATCGCTTCAAAGGCTATCACCACCTGAGGCAATCCTGCAAATGCCGAAATGTCGATATCAATCCTGTTCCATTGCGGGCTTAGCGCCGCGCTATGATAACGGCTTAAGCCTCTAAGCTTCGTCCATGTAGCACCGTCGTTAGTAGAAATTAATACATTAAGAGAATCGGGTTTTGTGGCATTCAGGTTATTTAAGGTGAGATAAAAGGAGAGCATCCCACGTGCATTTATCGCGCTAAAGTCAAAGCAGGGAGAGCTTAATTTAGAGATGGCATTGAGGCCAAAGCTATCGGCCTTAAACACCGCCATATAGGTCGGTGAATGCGCCGCCATCGAAGGGTTGGCCATGATATTGGTGATTCTCCAGCGTTCGAGGCCACCTCCGGGTGTCCAACCTGTGGTGGCTGCACTGAAGCTTTCGAAATAAGGAAAGGTGCTGATAACGTTCTTAGAGCTTACAAAATAATTGGCGATAGTATCATTATTATAAGTGAAATCGCTTGACCAGGACGTATAGGCAGTAAAATTAAAAGAACCACCGGCGCTAAGATTTGCCTTGGTTGAAAAATTATAAATAATAACGGCATTCAATGCCAGGCTTTGCGTTAGTGTTAATGACTCTGTTACCGTGGCACCACCGTTGATCTGGTAGGAAACGGGGATAATTGTTCCGGAAGGAATGGGCACATTCCCGTTATTACGCACCAGTACGCTTACCGTTTCGGTTGCACCCAGGGCACATTTGCTAAGCGGACTGAGAATAGCAGTGAGTGCCACATCATTAAATATATGATCAAATACTACCACACTATCGATCGCCGCTCCTTCATCATTGATGGTAGCATCACTGAAAAAATGAAAGCGAAATTGCACGTTGCTCTGTCCAATAAGGCTTGCCAAATTAATGGTATAACGCTTCCAAGATAAATTATCACCGCTCCATTTAGGTGGCGCAATACCACCTACGGTGCTGAAATTATTATATTGCGCCTGGGTTCCAGAAGAATCAACACGTTGCCAGCTTGCACCGCCGTTGATGCTTCGTTCCAGTACCATCGCATCATTATTGGCCTGGGTTTTAAAGCGCATCAGGAAATTGATCTCCGGATTAACCATAGCTGAGAAATTAAAGCATGGAGAGTAGAGCGCATTATTGGTATTGCTTGCATAATTATTAAACGGATTGGTGAGCCAGCACTGTTGGCCATCAGGCGTAGCATTGATCACGGGTTTCACTGGAAAATTCCAGCCCCACTCATTTGGCCCGTTGCCGTTTAAGGCTTCACTATACCAGTTACCATCGCTTAATTCAAAATTTTCAGTATAGGGATAGCTGCTAATAGAAATTCTTGAAATGATATTGATATTAAACAGGGTATCATTGCTTATATCACTGTCGTTGGCCAGGCCGGTCCAGCTTTTAGCGATATAAAATCCCGGAGTGGCCAGATTAAGCCTGGAGCTAAAAGTGAAATTCAGGGAATCGTTAATTTTGAATGGGGCGCTTAAGGTAATTGTATCCTTACCGGATGAGACCAATACATTATTAAAATCAACCATGGAGAATCCAACGGGAATTTTTGTTCCCGCCGCCAGCAGCTTTCCATAGTTTTTTATTTTCACTGTCAAAGGTGTTGTTGCTGTCAAGCCACATCCCCCCAACGGATTTATTAATGCAGAAACTCCAAGGTCCCTGCTGTACAGATCGGTGATGGCGATGCTATCTATTGCCACGCCCTCATCAGTAAAAGTATCATCACTGGCGAAATGGAAACGGAATTTAACGCTGCTCCTGCCGGCATAGGCGCCCAAGGGCACCTTAACCCTTTGCCAGCCCGAGCTCAGGCCGCTCCATTGAGGGGGAGGAAGCACGCCGATGACGGCAGTATTATTATATCCTCCCTGACTGAAATTAGTTAGTTTGATCCAGGTGTTTGAGCCATTGGTATCAATCTCCAGGATGCAGCCATCATAATTTAATTCCGTACTAAATTTCAATGAAAAAGAGAGTGTAGGTGCGATGCCTGTACTTAAATTGATGCATGGTGATTCCAGAACATAGTCGGAGAAGTCGTCATAATCGCTTATGGTCTTCGTTATCCAGCATTTGGTTCCATTGGCGGCAGCAGATATAAAGGTTTTCGAGGGCGTGCCCCAAACGAAATCATTAAGAGCCCCTGTTAGCGGCTTGCTGATCCAGCCCCCGTCATTATTCTCAAAATTCTCCTTATAGGGAAAGGCGCTGATGCTAAGGATGGAGACAGTTTTAAAGAGGGTATCATTGGTAGTCTCTGAATCGCCGGGCAAAGAAACCCATACTTTAAAATCATAGGAGCCGAAGGAGGACATGGCGAAGGTATTATTGAAAGCAAACTGGATGGTGTCTCCGATTATTTTATTGGTGCTTAACCTAACTGTATCTGTGATAACCGTACCGTTGTTTAGCTTATAGGAAACCGGGATGCGGGTTCCGGCAGCTAAGGTGAGTCCGAAATTGGTAAGGCTTATTTTCACATTGGCTGCACTGGAGAAATTACAGGAATTTAACGGGCTTAATAAGGAGGTGAGTGCTATATCCTTCACGGTATTGGAAATGGAAACGCTGTCGAATCCCACCCCTTCATCTGTAACAAAATTATCACTCTGAAAATGGATCCTGAATTTGGCGGTGGAGACGCCTCCCAGGTATGGGAGGGAAACAATATAACGTAGCCATCCCCCATTATTTCCGCTCCATGCCGGCGGATTAAAAATGCCTATGGTTGAATTACTATTATAGGTATTTGAAATTATATTGGAAGCATTCACCTTCGACCAGGTATTCCCTCCGTTAATGCTTGTTTCCAGGAATAATCCGTCGTAATCAACTTCCGTTAAGACGCGCATGGAGAAAACTATCTTTGGCAAAGGGATATTTGTAAAATCTATACAGGGAGATTCTAATGCAAAATCCGCCAGGTCGGAATAATCGCCGGTTAAATTGGTGACCCAGCAGCTTAATCCATTGCCTGCCGCGTTCATATTGGTTTTCGCCGGCACGCCCCAAACCCATTCCTGTATGCCGCTTCCCAGGTCTACCCCGCGCCAGCCGCCACCCGAGGCTTCGAAATTCTCCTTATATGGAAAACTGGTGATGCCACCCACAAGTATGCTTATGGTATTCGAATTGCCGCTATTGGAGCTGCTGGTGCAGGTCACCACGGCCCGGTAATCCTTACTGGATGCGGCAGTGAAAGTATAGGTTTTATTGGTGGCACCATTTATATTCGCCCAGCTATTGGCTCCTACGGCACTCATCTGCCATTGATAAGTAATGCCGCTCACCACTGAAGTGCCGGTAAGTGATAAATTCACCTGCTCTCCGTTACATGGTATGGGGTTGCTGGCCAGCACCGTTCCTGCTGCCGGACTGGCATTACAGGCCGCGGGAACAAAATAAGTTAAAATTAATTTGGGTGGGTTGGTGGTATTGGTATAACCTCTGAAATGGTAGAGGATGGCACCTCCGGTATCACGCTTTAAAGCAATACCAGCCCAGGTTCCGGCCCTTGAATTTAAAAAGCTTACTCCGGCGCTGGTGATGGTGGTGGAATAAAGTGTGGGCACCGCCTGGTTCCATATTAGGGAAGCCAAATTGCCTGTGCCCGGAGCCACATCGCCGCAATCGGCATATAAGGCTGCGGCAGATGCTGTCACAGGATCGTTCGATAATGGGAAGATGGTATTGTTG
This sequence comes from Bacteroidia bacterium, assembly GCA_038219845.1. Classification (GTDB taxonomy): domain Bacteria; phylum Bacteroidota; class Bacteroidia; order UKL13-3; family UKL13-3; genus CAINMV01. The sequence continues at coordinate 2,720 of JBBRJE010000072.1, read as the reverse complement.
GCTCCCGAACCACCACCGCCATAATTATAATATTCCAGGGTCGCGGCAGTGATCACGGCATAGGCCGGCAATGAGCTTAGATCGAACTTAAGAAATCCACGGAAAGAGGCATCGCCAATGCTGTCCAGATCGCCCGCAGATTTAGTGGTAGCGGATGTTTTACCGGAATATATTGCATTTAATGTTAGTGTTTGAGAAGCACCAAAAACAGAAATTGCCAGACAAAGAAGCGCACAAAAAAAAACTTTCATCTAATTAATTATTAATGGATACGAATGTAAGAAAAATAAAAGGGTATTATTTGTTGTCAGGAAAATATGAAACTTCATGGGCTTCGATAAAATTAATCTTAAAGATTCAGGGTTATTCGGTATTTCATTTGCTGTCCTCAACCTTAACCTCATCCTTAACCTCATCCTCATCCTCAACCTCAACCTCAACCTCAACCTCAACCTCAACCTTACTTTGCCCTTTTGGCATTAATATTGCGAGCGGTAATTTGAAAATGAAAAATATTTTTTTTATCTTAATCTTCCTTCTTGCATTGAGCTCCTGCCATAACAAAACCGAACCAAAGCCACCATTCCAGGATACCTTAAACCTCACCCCGCCAGCGGCATTGGATACTTTGCAACCGCAGCTCCGTCCAGCGGATTCATTACTGCAAACGAAAAGATTTTAATTTTATTTAATTTGCCCATTGATAAGAAAGCAAGAACCCTTATCAAAAAGCGAGCCCTCCATCCGCCACTTCTTAATTTGGATAGGACAGGATTACATTCAGCATGACTACTATCAACATTTCAGGCGTCCCCGAACATTTTAATCTGCCCTGGCAGCTTGCAATAGAAAGTGGTGCTTTCACCCGCGCTGGAATCGCGTTGGAATGGAATTACAATAAAGCTGGAACAGGCGCTATGGTTAAAGGCTTGAAGGAGCACAGTATCGATATGGCGATTGTGCTTACTGAAGGCATCGTTTCCGCGATCATTAACGGGCTGGAGGCTCGGATTGTAAAGCCTTTTATCACCACGCCGCTGATCTGGGGAATTCATACCGGGACCTCCTCAGGCCTTAAGAATATCATGGAATGCAAAGCATGCAATTATGCCATTTCCCGCCGTGGCAGTGGCTCGCACTTAATGGCGATGATTGATGCCTGGGCGAATAAAAGAATTATTGATGAAAGAAATTTTATTGAAGTCTCAGATATTGACGGTGCATTAAAATCTTTAAATGAAAATGAATCCCAGATTTTTTACTGGGAAAAATACACCACCAAACCCCTGGTCGATAGCGGCAGGCTCAATCGTATCGGTGAGTTTGTGACGCCCTGGCCCTGTTTCATGATTGCCGCTTCTAATAAGGCCCTCGAAGAAAAGGGGGAGGCAATCGGTATTGTGCTGGAGGTGATCAATAAGGCATCTCAGGAATTTGTTGCTTCTCCCCATGCGGTGAAATGGCTGATGGAGAGATACGCAATGGAACCCGGCGATGCTACGGCATGGTTCTATAATACCGACTGGAGCTACGATTACAGCATCTCGGCCAAGATGCTTCAGAATGTGATGCATGCCCTTAAAAAAGTTGGAGCCATTGAAAGCATTACCGGTGCTGAACAAATTTGTGCAGACAATTTAAACTTGCTTTGAGCTTATTGGTTATTTCCGAATTTGATGTGCTGGATAAATACATTGTATTTCTTCGTGTATCTTCGTGCTCTTAGTGCCTACGTGGTAGTAAAAACAAGGTTGAGGTTGAGGTTAAGGTTGAGGTTAAGGTGAGGTTGAGGTTGAGGTTAAGGTTGAGGTTAAGAATAGTGTCATCTGTACATGAAATTCTGAATAACCACTCATTCGTGATTCTGCTGGGTTATTCCGGATTTGATGTATCAGTGTTAAAACTTTGAAATTATCAATGCACCTGTAGTATCTTCCGATAGGAAGAATTCGTGGGTAGACCAATTGGGCGTTTGTATTTCCTTCCGTTAGGAAGGTTTCGTGCGAAGGAATTCGAATACATTCCAATTCCTTTCAGCTAATATGATTTGCTTGCCATATTCTTATTATAATCCTATGGTGTTATTTATTCTTGCTTTCATGGCACAACACTTAGGTAAGGTACGACCGCCCATCCCCATTTCTAACCACAAATTCTTCCTCTGGAAGAAAATACAAATGCATCCATTCAATTAATTATTTTCCAGCACATCAGATATGGGAATACGCCATTTGGGATTCCGCTTTGAGCTTTTTTTCAAATCCCTGTTTCGTATTTCGAACATTTTAGTATATTTGCAAACCAAAAAAAGCCGTCATGAACTACATTAAGATAATTGAGCAGGAATATATAAAATCCAACTTCCCGGAATTCAAAGCAGGTGATACCATTACTGTCTCCTATAAAATCAAGGAAGGTAATAAAGAACGTACACAATTATTTAATGGTGTTGTTTTACAACGTCGTAATTCAGGGATGGGGGCAAATTTCACTGTTCGTAAAATTTCAAATGGTGTAGGTGTTGAACGGATTTTTCCTTTGAACAGCCCATTCGTTGAAAAAGTAGAGGTGAACAGCCGTGGTAAAGTGCGCAGGGCCCGTGTATTTTATCTTCGTAAATTACAAGGCAAGGCAGCACGTATCAAAGAATTACGTGTTAAATAACCGTTTCACTATATTATTAAACCCCGGAAATCATTTTTTCCGGGGTTTTTTTATGA
>JBBRJE010000071.1:0-10845 GCA_038219845.1 Bacteroidia bacterium | reverse complement strand
CTTATTTTTAATCTAATTTGGGGATGGTGAAATAGAAAGTGCTTCCTACTCCTGGCTGGGATTCAAGCCATATTTTACCGCCCAGGTTCTCAATAATTTTGTTACAGATCGCCAGGCCAATGCCCGTACCCGGATAATCCTCCTTGGAATGAAGCCTTTGGAATACTATAAATATTTTCGTGAAATTTATAGGGTCAATGCCAATCCCGTTATCTGAAACTGAAAAAATCCATTGTTCAGCGGTGGATTTTGCTTCAATTTTAACTATGGGCGAAGAGCCCGGTTTTTGGTATTTAATGGCATTATTTATTAGATTTTGGAACACCTGGAATAAGGGTGTTTTTTTAGCATTTATCACCGGTAGATTTCCCCATTTAATGATTGCGCCTTTTTCCTTGATATACTGATTGTTTAATTGCACAATTTCATTCAGCAATTTATCCAGATCGATTCTCTCATCATTGAATTCACTATTTCCTGCTTTTGAATATTCCAGCAAATCCATAATAATCTGGCGCATCCTGGAGGCCCCGTCCACTGCAAAATGAATATACTGCCGTGCCTTTTCATCCAGCTTCCCATCGTATCTTTTTTCCAATAAGGTCAGGAAACTGGTGATCATCCGGAGGGGTTCCTGGAGGTCATGGGAAGCGATATAGGCAAACTGCTCAAGCTCAATATTTTTGTGTTTTAAAATTACCATAGTGCTCTTCAGAGATTCCTGTTCTAATTTTAATTGGTTCTTGAGCTGATATTGCTCTTCAACATTATTTTGCAGCCCATTAAAAAGCATGGGAAGCAAGGTAATAATAACGATGGTTAATATGATGAGGTTGGATGAAACCGCGATCCATGAGCTAATGCTGGATTCGAAAATAACCGGGTTGTCCGTCAGGTCAAATTTAATTACAATACCCATGGAAATACATATCAGCGCATTGATTACAACGGACGAGTATGCATTACGCTTGGGGAAAATAAGAATGATAAAAATAGTATTGCCAAAAAGATAAAGAAGTCCAGGTCCGATCGAGCCGAGGTAAAAAAGCAAAAGGATGGACGTGAGGTACTGGAATCCTATAAAGAGCGATTTTCGGAGACTGATGCTTAGGTTGCTTTTAATGGAAATATATCCAATGAAAATCAAGGCGGCAAAATCATAGACTGCCACCCTGTAAAGTCCACCGATAAATGCCATTACAATGCCTGGGATTATAGCAAAAAGACTAAGCGGCAAAAAATAAAACAACATGGTGGCGAACAGCCTGTTGCGCCAATAGGGCAAGCCGTCATGGTGGGATTCCTGTCCCAGGCAATTCCGGTTTATCCTATTCCTGTATTGTGTAAATAAATTCATGCTGCTAACAATGGGGTTTAAATTTTTTCTGAATGTTTGAGGATAAAAAATTGAGGACCTTACCTGTGCTGAAATTTATTAAGAATTCTTAAATTTCTTACCGCATTAGAGTCCGCCGGATTGATCTGAATAGCCATAAGCCACATTTCCCTGGCTTTATCATAACGTTTGTTTCCCACATAATAATAACCCAGGTCATTATAAGCTGCAGAGTTGTTGGGTAATCCTCTTAATGATTTTTCAACAAGTTCCTTTGCCACCTGCATATTTTTATTGGCAATCATATAATAATGTCCCAGGTTAAATTGAAGATTTGGATTGTCGGGGTAAATTTTTAATGCCCCTTCGGTATAGAATTCATACTGGGTCGAATCATGAAAATCGTTAATCATGATATCTGCGATCGCTGCAATGCTATTTAAATCCGAGGGGCTCGCCTTCAGATGTAATTTCAGTTCTGCAACTGCTTTATCGAGATAAAACTTTTTTGTGCCGCCATCATTTGATAAGCGTGCCTTTTTAATCATGGCAGCAGCATCGGTAGCCGTTCCAAGCCTATCGGAGATATTGGTGAGGGCTTCCTCCCTTTGCTTATATTTCAGCGCCTCATCATTCTGTTTGTTGGCTGCAGCAATCATACTGTATTTTTTGTAAATCGGTGCATAAGCACTTGCAAGATTCAACTGGTTATTATTTGCCTTGGGCGTATTTTCATTTAAGGCGTCAAGCCCTCCTGGCTTAATCATAAAAAATGTTTCCATAAGCTTCATTGCATCGGAGTACCTGTTATTTTGCATCGCGGTGTCGATGCGCGGTTGATAATAATAATAATACGATGTAACATAATCGGAAGATCTGATGGGTGTCACGGCTTCAGCCGGAGTGCGATTGACAATAAAAAATAAAGCGGCAGCTGGCAAAGCAATCATCAGGAGTCGCATATCATTACGTTCGACTTTTTTGAAAAATTCGGAGATGGCAAGGCCGCAAAAAGGAAGTAAAGCTGCTGCAAAAGGAATACGGTACCTTGATAAAACAAGAAAGCCAAGCAGTACCGCCAAATGGGTAAATACTAATACATAAAGGCCGAACGGCTTTTCTTTCCTGAAGAAGGAAAGAACGATTCCGGGTATTCCCAATGCCGCAATCGCTGAAAAATTTATAAACGTAAAATTTAAGACGGGTGCATTGAGTGCAAAATAATAATAGGACTTATTATTTGGTATTTCCACCCATAAAAAGATTACCTTGAATTTATGCCATAACAAAACCAGATAATCTGAGAAAGAAGGAAATGTTTTTAACACTTCTATAACCGATGGTAGAAATGCCCCATCTGTTTTATAAAATATTTTTTCGAGCGTGGTGTTAAGTGCAAATCCCAACTCGGGATTATACCCATAATAATTGCATGTCACAAAGGAGAAAGTGCCACTGGATGCAATGGCAAAAGGAGTAATACCTACTATAACATTGCGAATGATCAAAGGCAGCATCCCTATTAAAACACCAGCCACTGGTATAAGCATACTCTTTATCATAGCCTCCTTTTTCTTGCGGGAATCAAAAAAAAGCAATGCAAGAAAAAGCAACGCAAAAATTGCAAAAATTGATTTTACCAAAAGGCATAGACCAATGATAATTCCTGTAAGGAGCAGGTTGATGCCGGATTTGTTTTTCATTGTTCTGCTTATGGTATAAACAAGCAATAAACCTGCAAAAACAATAATGGATTCACGCAATAAAATAAGTTCATAAAAAAGCAAAGGCCCATGAAGAAGGCCAATAATGCTTGCGCAAAGGGCGGCGATATTCCCGAAATAATTACGTGTGATGATAAAAATAAGTGTAAGACTGGCCAAGCCAATAAGGAGTTGAAAAAGAAAAACAAAACGAACATCGGGACCAAATATTTTATACACCACTGCAACAAAATAAACATAGAAAGGTTCCTGGAAATATATTTTATCGCCCTGCCATTTATTGAATAAAGCCCTGGCATAATCTTTAAAATCGCCTGCAGAACCCTCAGGTAATAATTTTTTCAACTCCTCCATTTTTTCAGGGTGATTATTGAGGTAGGCTTCTGATATCCATTTATGTGCTGATGTATAATTATTATAAGATGTATGCTGCATCCAGTCTTCTGTGCTGAGATGCTTTGCCCAGCGATCAAAGAAATTCATATCCGACTGATCATACAAATGATAATTAATACAAGGTGTGCTGTTGAGCTGTATAAAATAAACCAGTCGAATTAATATTCCTGAGAGTAATATCGCCCCCAATACATATTTCATTTTCTTGTTCAGCTTCTCCTCAATCGATTTCCACCGCTGCGCCTTTGGAGGTGGCAAATCGTTTTTTGTGATTTCCTTTATGGCAGGCATTACATCAAAAGTCTTGTTTTTGCGCTTGGACATTTCTTTTAATCGTTTATGTTTGAAGGATGCAGACAGATTTAGGAACGTTCTCTTTCCTCTGATAATGATTCATGATTCCACCTGATTTACAAATCTAATTTTAATTTTAATATATGCAACAAAATTCATCAGCAATACACCCGGCAAAGGTTTCTAATAAAATTAAGTCGCTGGCATTTTTATTTATAATCTTCCCTCAGTGTATATAAGTTGCGAGGTTTCATTTTTTATTCGTTAATGAATTCCAAATTCCCTTTTTTTGCAAGAGCATGAAAAAAGTATTAATCACAGGGGGAGCAGGTTTTGTAGGCCGGCATTTTACGCACCGGCTTTTACAGCTTGGTTATGAGGTGCATTGCGTGGATATCATAGCCAAAGATACCGGCGGCATTCATATTAAGGAAGGCTGGCCGCTTTTCGATCCGCGGCAGGAGGGGAATTTTAAATTTTACCACCAGGACTGCAGGGAATTTTTTAAGGCGAGGAAAGATGATGACTTCGATTATGTTTTTCACCTGGCAGCGATGGTAGGCGGCAGGATGATGATAGAGAATAATCCATTGGCCGTGGCAGATGATCTGAGCATAGATAGTGAATACTGGCAATGGGCCCGGATAGCTAAACCTGCCAAGACTATAAATTTCAGTAGCAGCGCGGCTTACCCGATAAAATACCAGCGAAGCAAGGGCTTTATTTTATTAAAAGAAGATTTGATTGCCTTTGATCATGATATTGGAATGCCGGATATGAGCTATGGCTGGGCTAAACTTACCTGCGAATATTTAGCGCGTCTGGCCTATGAGAAGCACCAGCTTAAATCGGTGACTTATCGGCCTTTTAGCGGTTATGGGGAAGACCAGGATATGAGCTATCCATTTCCTTCAATCTGCAAGCGCGTAACCGACAATATTGGCAGTTCAAAAATAAGCGTATGGGGCACCGGCGACCAGATGCGGGACTTTATTCATATTGATGATTGCGTGGAGGGAGTGATAAAAACGATGGATAAAATTGATGATGGCTCAGCATTGAATCTATCTACGGGCATCTATACTTCATTCAAAGAATTTGTGATATTGGCATCAGATGTATTGGGTTTTAAAACTACCGTTGAAGGCACAAGCAATACACCCGAAGGTGTGTTCGCACGGGGAGGTGATACTACCAAACAGAAAGATTTTGGTTTTGAATATTCTATGCCATTCAGAAAAGGAATTGAAAGAATGATGGCCTATCTACAATCATGATAATGAAATAGGCATCAATAATTTTTAGTTGCAGCCAGTGTCTGGATAGGGTTAATTATATTATTAAATTCAATACTACCCTTGGGAAACACTCCATCCGAACAAAGCAAAATCATATTTCGCCGGATCATCAAGATCCAATTTCCTTAAATTGGAGGTAAGCTCTAAAGCCATCTGCCAGTTCACCTGCTTTCCTGAAATCAAATTATATTCTCTGGCGACACGCTCCACATGAACATCAATAGGGCAAATTAACTGAGCAGGTTTGATGCCTTTCCAGATTCCAAAATCTACACCATTATTATCCTGTCGCACCATCCATCTTAAATACATACATAACCTCTTACATGCCGAATTGCGTGAGGGAGTGGCCACATGCTTCCGGGTGCGGGCGGGTGCATCTTCATCAGCAAAAAAAAGAAATTGGAAGCCGGTCAAAGCTTTTTCAATTGTAATGTCATCCGTTGTCATATGCCTGGCAAAGGCAGGCTCGAGGGAATCATGCTGCGAATAAAACTTCTTCAGGAAATAAATAAAATATAAGGTATCCGTTGCATTAAATGTACGATGCACAAAACCAAGAAATGGTTTCAGATCTTTTTGGCTATGGTTTAGAATGAACTCATAGGGCGCATTGTCCATCCATTGCATGAGCTTTGTGCAATTCTTAATGATTGTTACCCGTTGTCCCCAGGCCAGGGTGGCGGCGAATAAGCCCGCAATTTCAATATCCTGTTTTAGGGTGAACAGATGCGGTATCGATATGGGGTCGTTTACTATAAATTCAGCCCGGTTATATTTTTTAACGAGCGCATCAAAATGATCTTTTAATTCTTTCTTTTTCACTGCCTCGTTTTAAATGCTATAACAATGTATCAGGCGGATGATTCATATAGTCCATGAAGGTACGGGAATTCTCACTTTGAATTCTCAGGGCCTTTAACGATAACCGGATGGCAATAAAAAGTGATACAAAGGCTCCCAGAAATATATAGGGATAGACCTGCTGCATCAGAAAGAAATCGTACACCCCATGAAAGAACATGGCTCCACCGATACCCATCAAGGTATAAAACAATTTATTGGCAGGTTTAAATTTAGCCATGCCTACATAATATCCCATAATAACAGCGAAGGTAAAATGAGCAGGAATAGCGGTGAGCATGCGTAACAGGGCTGTGCTCATAGGACTGTCAGAATTATAAATGTACATCACATTTTCAAGGGCTGCAAAGCCCATGCTTGCCATCACACAATAAACAATACCATCAAAAGGTTCGTTGAAAGCTTTCTTATAATAAACAGCCCAGCGCATAAACAAATATTTGCATCCTTCTTCTGCACCGGCAATAATAAGGAATGTGGTATAAGCCGTATTAACAATGCTCGTATCACTTTTTAATCCCAGTTTTGATTCTATCAGAGCCGCAGGAATAATACTAAGCATTCCGAAAAAAAACACTTTAAGAAGCAGGTCTACCGGCTCACGATCGTGCTTATCACGGTAATAGATATACAATATGAGGGCAACAACGGGTGCAAGGGCTAAAATTAAATAGGTCATTTCTGGTCAATCTTTTCCGACCTGGTATTGATGGTGTCTGAGACAGTTTCCGTTTCTTGTATTATTGGCTTGCCTGATTTCTTTCCACCCAGGCTGAGGGTAAAGAAACTGCTGTTTTCTGTATCAATTTTCCGGAAGCGTTTAAAAAAGAATTTATCATTTAATATGCCCGACTGCTGGTCGGCGTTGCGTATTTTGAATGCCTCGCTTTTAACCAGCAGGCTCACATCACCTGAATATTCTTTCTTCAGGGAATCGGCGGTATAACCATAATAATAATAGTATCTGTTTATTAATGGCTTGCAATAAATACACATGGTTTCCTGCGCCTTGAGGTTGAACCATCCTTCAGTGATCCAACCGCTGAAAGTATCGGATTCCCAATAGTAGCCGATACAAATATTAATATCCGAATTGCTCTGGTTTCGGAAATGCAGCTGGCTATAGCTGCTTTTTCCCAGTAAGAAAAAAATTAGGACTGCGAAAAATACTTTCATTTTGTAAATAAGGATCTGTTAATGTTCTTCTGCATATTTTTCATGCAGCACCACGAGATAATTTTTTCTCTCTCCGGTATCAATCTGCTTAAAAAAGCGGTGATTGTCTTTTTTAAAGCTTATATCAGAATTGGCATTATCAATTTTAAAGGTTCCGTTTCCTACCTTTAAAAGAATACTTCCTTTAAATTCAATCAGGGTGTCGGCGCTTGAAGCATAGTAATAATAATACTCATTATCCAAAGGCTTGTCGATAACCTGTATCTTCTCGCCGGGCTTCACGGTGTACCATCCAAGGGTAGTCCACCCTGTGTATGCTTCTGTTTCTGTATAATATCCAAAAGCAATTTTTAATGGGACGGTAGTTTTATTCTGGAATGCCATCTGGCCGAAACCAAAGATCTGAAGCAAAAGGATTGAAATTATTAGAATGAAACGCATGATTACGAATGGCTGTTTTCTGTTAACTCCCCGTTAGTTTTCAAATGTAATCATCATTTTAAAATAAATGCACACTCTTAACAATTTTTTCATTTTTTATATACTCAAAATAATAACTTTGCCTCTGGGTTTAAAAAACGGTTATCTCATGAAACAATTATACATCACTACTTTTTTTGTCCTCATTTACATTTTCTGCCACGCTCAAATAATCGTTAATAAGCCCCTGGCTGTTTTAAATGGCCATACCGATGAGGTTGTATGTGTAGCGATCTCACCGCTTGGAAAATACATCGCCACCGGATCCTGGGATAAAAAAATAAATATCTATAGCAGCGATAGCTTCAAACTTTTTGCTTCACTTGCAGGGCATTCTACCGTTGTGAATTCACTGGCCTTCAGCAAGGATAAGAAATTCCTGATCTCGACATCCAATGATCATTTCGCAATGATTTGGAGTACTGACAGTGGAAAGCTGATGTATACTTTAGTTGGTCATAAGGACAATGTAAACTGCGGCATCATCGACTTCCAGGATAAAACTGCCATCACCGGATCACGCGATGGAACCATAAAATTATGGGACCTTACCAAGAACGGTGCTCTTTTAAAAACTTTCAATATAGGAGTGAACATCAATAAGCTTGCACTCACCAATGATGGCCGAACCATACTCATCGCCTGCGAAAAATCCGATCTTTTGTTTTATGATATGACAGGCAAACAAATAAAAACCTTCACCGGACATAAAGGCGCCATACTCTCAGTAGCGATGTCATTAAATAATAAATATATCGCAACAGCCTCCATCGATAAAACTGTGATTCTATGGGATCCCGCTTCCGGTAAGGCTATCAGGACCCTTACCGACTTTGGCAACCGTGTCACCGGTGTCGCCTTCAGCAGGGATTGTAAATACCTGGCCACCTCTTCTTTCGACGGTAAAGCCCGCGTATGGGAGGTAGAAAGCGGGAAGGTAATTTATAGCTTTGAAGGCAACGGGCAATATATTTCCGATGTGGCATTTTCTTTTGATGCCCATTTGCTGGTAACCGCACCACAGATCAGGGAGAGTAATAATAATGGCGCACGTGTTTTTAAAGCCATCGACATTGTGAATACCGATTCGGCCCGAACCAGGCCGGGGCCGGGGGGGAATTCTCCACGAACCCCGAATAAAAGGAAAGATCCGGATGATGAAGATTGGACTGCCTGGAAAGATCCTGCGGCTAAACCTGATTCAACAAGCAATGTCCGCCCCCGTCGCGTCTTAAATCATGAAGACAGCATCTTGCTTCAAAAAAGAAAATTACACCAGGATTCGGTGCGGACAGGGTTGATACGCTAATTCATTCATTTTTAATCTTTACTTTTGCTCCTGTTAACAGCAACGTAAAATGCAGGATATTGAGCCATATTTTAAGTGGCGTGATTTTTATATCGCTGAAGAAGACCAGCTCTCCCCCTTCTACCAGCGCAAATACAATGAATTTGCTTACGATAAGCACGTTTATAATTTCTTCATCCATCCCCAATGGGATGATATTGGAAGCGAAACACTTTATGTTAAGATAATTTTTGTTGATTACGATAAAGATTATGCCATCATTGAATGTATCGGTGAATGGAATGATGCCATCACCAATGATATCATGCTGCTTAAACGGGAGGTGTTGGAGCCACTGATAGAAGCGGGCATTAATAAGCTGGTGCTTATCGGCGAAAATGTACTTAACTTTCATGGTGGCGGTGATGATTATTATGCCGAATTAGCAGAAGATGTGGAATCAGGGTTCGTAGCCTTCGTGAATTTCCCGGATCATGTGGTACGCGAATTCAAGATGGAACGTATCAATAATTATATCTTTTTTTATGATGGGATTAACTGGAGAAGCCGGAGGCCGATACAGGTGCTTAAGGAGGTGGAGGAGAAGATGAATTTGCTATGATCCCTGGTAAATTGTATTGGCGCCAATGAAGGGATCCACCCATAACGTCATATTCTTCATTCCTTTTCGGAAATATTTACCGATATTATATTTGGATAAATGTTTGAGGATTACTCATTAAATAAATAAAATCACAAACATGAATCTGAATAATTTTACCATTAAAGCCCAGGAGGCCATTCAAAAAGGCCTCGAGCTCGCTGTGACAAATAGCCAGCAAGGGGTGGAAACAGGACATATATTAAAAGGTATTTTACTGGAAGATGAAAATACTGCGCCATTCCTTCTAAAGAAATCCGGCGTTAATATTTCTCAGCTGAATAAGGTGCTGGATGCCCAGATCCAAAGTTATCCGAAGGTTTCGGGTGCACAACCATTCCTAAGTAACGATGCACAACAGGCCGTTTTTAAGGCTTCCAATTATTTAAAGGAATTTAATGATGAATATGCGAGCATCGAACATTTATTATTAAGCCTGGTGAACCAGAAAGACAAAACCAGCCGCATATTACTTGATGCAGGCCTTACTGAAAAAGCACTTAAAACAGCCATCAAAGAACTCCGGGGCGGCAATAGCATTAATGATCAGAATGCTGAAAGCACCACGCATGCACTGAATAAATATGCCCGTAACCTTAACGAGGCTGCTGCCGAAGGAAAGCTCGACCCAGTGATCGGGCGCGATGAAGAGATCCGTCGTGTGCTGCAAATTTTATCCCGCCGCACAAAAAATAATCCGGTGCTTATCGGTGAGCCAGGCGTTGGAAAAACGGCCATCGCTGAAGGCCTGGCGCATCGTATCGTAATTGGTGATGTACCAGAGAATTTAAAATCAAAACAGGTTTTCAGCCTGGATATGGGAGCACTCATTGCGGGTGCAAAATACAAAGGGGAATTTGAAGAAAGATTAAAATCAGTTGTGAAAGAAGTGATGGGCAGCAATGGTGAAATTGTATTATTCATCGATGAAATCCATACCCTGGTTGGTGCCGGCGGAGGTGGCGAGGGTGCGATGGATGCCGCTAATATTTTAAAGCCGGCACTGGCCAGGGGCGAGCTTCGAGCAATTGGCGCCACCACATTAAATGAATACCAGAAATATATTGAAAAAGATAAAGCATTAGAACGTCGTTTCCAAAAAGTATATGTCGACGAACCGGATACCGATAGCGCTATCGCCATCTTACGTGGTTTGAAAGAACGTTATGAAACACATCATAAAGTATTGATTCGTGATGAAGCGATTATTGCTGCCGTGGAACTTTCGCAACGCTATATCACGGATCGTTTCTTACCCGATAAAGCCATTGACTTAATCGATGAAGCAGCCGCAAAACTACGGTTGGAAATAGATTCTGTGCCCCAGG
>JBBRJE010000070.1:0-10859 GCA_038219845.1 Bacteroidia bacterium | reverse complement strand
CGTGGCTGAAGTGAGCAAGCCTTCACTTGTGCCAATAGCGATATTATTACCGTCGAAAAAGGCCCCGGATAAAATTAAGCCCGCCCCCGAATTCGTGCTGTGCCGAACCAGTGTAAAAGTGGTGCCCCCGTTATTGCTGATATAAATATCCTGGTAGTAGCCGATAATAAACTGTTGTGGATTATTAAAATTGGCAATCAGCCGGTAGGTGGTTCCATAGGCGCTGTTATGGCCCGGCAGCATCGTCCACGATTTGCCACCATCAACGGTTTTCACAGGATAGCCATTATTCCCATCGTTATAGATGGTGTAGGCCACCAGTGGATTATTGGTGAACTCGTAGGTGGAAGTATTAGTAACCTGCAAAATTTTATGGTGGATCTGAGAATAAGATTTACCAAAATCTTTGGTATGAAAAATCTCACTCATATCACAGCTCACATAATATTCATTATCATCAATAGGATTGATACTGGGAAAGAATAATGCTCCACCACCACCGATACCACGCACCAGGAAAGTATCGACAGGTGTTTGTGAATTGGATAAAAGGGCAAATAAAAGAATGGAAGAGAGTAGAATCTGGCGCATATAATTAGTTTATAGCATGTAAAATTAGTAATTTGAACCAAGAAATGGTTGTCTTATGAAATAAAAAATAATAAAACCATGAAACCGTTATTTTCGTACATAAAATTAAAATACTTCTAATGCGAATATTCCTTCTGACTTTATGCCTGTTTTTTTCTGCCTTAATTTTAAAATCCCAGGTAACTAAAAAAATTGTGGTCGAACATTTTACCAATACCCGTTGCAGCATCTGTGCTTCACGAAACCCCGGCTTCTATAATAACCTGGCCACTCAGCCCGGGGTGCTCCATATTGCTTTTCATCCCAGTGCGCCATATGCCGCCTGCCTGCTCAATAATTATAATGTGACCGAAAATGATGCACGCACCAATTATTATGGCGTTTACGGAAGCACGCCCCGCCTTGTAATTAACGGGGCGGTGGTGGCCACCAGCGCCGACTATTCCAGCCCATCGATATTCGCACCCTATAAAAGCCAGACCGCGGATTTCAGCATTTTAATCAATCAATACAGGATTGGTACCGACTCCATTAAAATAAAAATTAAAATAATTAAATTGAATTCCATCAGCTTTTCCACTGCTACTTTATTTGCCGGCATATTTGAGGATACGATTTTTTATAATGCGCCCAATGGTGAAACGATGCATTTTGATGTATTCAGAAATTCCTATACCGGTGCACAGGGAACAATAGTGAGCCTTCCACAGGCTATAGGCGACTCCATCATTTATACCCGAATCATCAAGCTCTCCAATAGCCTGAATAATGGCCGGATTTATTCCCTCGCCATCTTACAGAATAGCTCTACCAAAGCATTATTACAGGCGGAGAAAACACCGACGTTGGGAAAGCAGAATGGAACAGGAATCCCCCTGATTCAAGATAAACGAGCGTGCTTAGAAGTATATCCCAACCCTGCAACAGATAAAGTAATACTAAAATATAATGGCCCTGATTTTAAAACGGTGGAGCTGTATAATAGCCTGGGGATGTTGATGAATTCCTATGGCTTTATGAATTCTTTGGAAATCGATCTTAGTGCTTTGCCATCGGGTATCTATTTCTTTAGAACAAATGGAGATGGCATTTCAGAAGAAAAGAAATTAGTAAAAATTTGAGACCAGTAAAAATATAATTTCACCCCATAAGCCTAGTTCAATAAACTTTGCTGCACCCCTAATGGATATTTCCGAATTTAATATATAATTATTAAAGCTTTGAAATTATCAGTGACTCTGTATTATCTTCCGATAGGAAGAATTCGTGGGTAGATCAATAGAGAGTTTGCCTTTCCTTCCATAGAGCCTGTCCCGCCTTGCGGGAAAGGTTTCGTGCTAAGAGGTCTTCGGGTTGATGCCAATTTCTTTGAACATATATGGTTCATCTCATTTTGATTCTAAACTTATAATAATTCAAAGGTGTGATTTATCCTCACTCTTCGGCACAAAACCTATGGAAGATCTAATCAACCATCATTCTTTCTACCCACAAATTCTTCCTGAGGAAGAAGAATACAAGTTCTTCGATTCAATTGATTATTCCGCCAGCACATCAAATCCGGCAATACCCCTCATCCTGGAACCGGATATGAAATTCTAAATTTTGAAATATGGATGGGAATTAAATCGTACCTTTCTTAAAAAATCTGATCGTTTTTATTTCATGCAATTTGCTTAATATTGCTTAAACAAGGAACAATAGATTTTTAAATTTCCACCGGCTTTTCCTATGATTAAAAGTATTTTCTTATCCTCGTTATTTTTATTCTCTCTAACTGAAATACAGGCGCAGAATTATTCTCTGCTGATTAATCATGGAAGTATTGAATTGCCTGAGAATAAAGGTAAATTATCGCCCGGATGCACCGAATTAAAAAAACAATCCTTCCATGATATCATTCATTTATATGTACAGTTTTATAAGATCCCGGGTGATAAAGAGAAAAAAGCTTTCGAGTCAAATGGTATTCACTTTCTATCCTATATTCCGAACAATACCTATATCTGCGGTCTCAGCAAATCAAAAATAAATATTTTAGCGGATAGCCTGATAAGGGCTGCTTCCTGGATCTCTCCTGCAAATAAAATAAACCCCGTGCTTACCAATGCGGAGCTCCCTGCCTGGGCCCTGAAACCCAATAACCAGATCGATCTGATGGTATCTTATTATGACGATTTAAAACATGAGGATGTGAAAGCAGCCTTGTTAAAAAATAAATACTATATTATCAATGAGAATGCGGCGATGCATCATTTCCAGGTACGTGTAAAAACGGATGCTATCAGGAAAATTGCTTCTCTTCCTTTCCTCTCGTACCTCGATCCCGAACGCGCGCCCGCCAGTCCGGAGAATGAGGTGGAACGCACCGATCACCGGAGCTATGCGATCGACAATAATTTAACCGGGAGCAATGGCATACATTATGACGGGGCCGGCGTTAATGTTGCTGTGGGTGATGATGGAATCATCGGCCCACATATCGATTATACGGGTCGGGTCGACCAGAGCTTTGTGAGCACAAATAACGGTGACCACGGCGACCATGTATGCGGCATACTTGCAGGGGCAGGTAACCTGAATCCAAAAGCCAAAGGCACCGCACCGGCTTGCTCCTTATTTATTTACCAGCCTTATTTAAATATCAATAATTTACCTGTGCATTATGGTCTGTATAAAATCAGGATCACTTCCTTATCTTACGGACAGAATTGCAATGAGGGTTATACCAGCGATGCCAATAAAATTGATGCGATGATGCTTGCTTATCCTGCCGCTATCAGTGTTTTCTCTGCGGGCAATTCGGGCACTTTAAATTGTAATTATAAAGGCACCGCTATTGCTGGCTGGGGTAATATAACGGGTGGCATGAAGGCCGGTAAAAATGTGATCGCAGTTGCCAATGTATGGAACAATGATTCGTTGGATCCATCGAGCAGCCGTGGGCCTGCCAGCGATGGACGCATCAAGCCGGATATCAGCGCCGTAGGCACGAATGTTTATGCCACGGTAAGTACCAATACTTATATCAATAATACAGGCACAAGCATGGCATGCCCAGCCGTTAGTGGAGTGTTGGCGCAGCTTTACCAGGCTTACCGCGCCAATAATAACGCCCAGGATCCAACCGGGGCAATAATGAAAGGCATACTGCTGAACACCGCCGATGATATAGGAAATCCCGGTCCGGATTATAAATATGGCTATGGCCGGGTGAATGCCCTGAAAGCTTTGCATGTTATCGAAAATAAATCTTATCAGGAAGGTACTATTGGAAATAATGACAGCCTGCGAATAAAAATCATAGTTCCTCTGAATGTGAAACAGGTTAAAATTATGCTTTACTACGATGATAAGGAAGCCACCAGCGGGGCTTCCAGAGCCCTGGTTAACGATTTGAATATGATAGTATTTGATAAATTGGGGGTTTCCTATCAGCCCTGGGTGCTTAATCCTGCGCCAAATGCAGCTTCCCTTTCAATGCCTGCCACCCGTAAAACCGACAGTCTGAATAATATGGAGCAGGTGACGATTGATAATCCGGATCCCGGTCTTCTATTTGTATTGGTGAATGGATTCCAGGTGCCATTCGGACCACAAAAATTTTATGTCATTTATGATTTCACCTACGACAGCCTTAAGCTCTCCTATCCATTGGGCAACGACCATTGGACTCCAGGGGTGAGTGAAACAATCCGTTGGGATTCATGGAACACCACCGATCCGATAACCTTACAAACCAGCACCGACAATATTTCCTGGACTACCATCAGCGCCTCCATCGCCGGGAAAAATAGGTTGAATTCTTATACACCACCGCTTATTACCGACGGCAAACTATGGGTGAAAATAAAACAAGGTAGTAATGAATCGGTAACGAAACAATTTATCAATGTTACACCCATCCCATCCAATTTAAAGATAGACTGGATTTGTAGCGGTTCGTGCCGTATCAGCTGGTCGGCAGTAACGAATGCCAGCAGCTATAATGTATACCGCCTGGGTGCAAAATACATGGACTCCGTGGGCAATACCTCAAATACATGGTTTGTATTTACCGGCATCGACAGCACCAGGGACGATTGGTTCAGTGTAAAAAGCTTAATGAATAATAATGTGGCCGGCGAAAGGGCTAATGCCATCCAGAAGACCAGGCAAATTAAGCTGAACTGTAATAGTGCCATCACGGCTATTTTCTTGAATAGCCGGAACAATGTATGCACTAACGATACGATTTCTTTTAGTGCAATAACCAACCCGCTCACCGGTTTAAATTATTACTGGTTATTCCCCGGTGGCAACCCCTCCTTCTCCACCCTGGCCCAGCCGGTGGTAAGCTATAATGTACCCGGAAATTATGATGTCTCACTTTCCTTAAGCGATATGAACGGAGGGTTCATGCTCACCAGGAATCAGTTGATCACCATCACGGGCACGGCCGCCAATGCCGGCATCGATCAAACCATCTGCCAGGGAGATACGGCTACGATCAGCGCTATCGGTGGTAATTCTTTCCTTTGGTCGCTGAATAAAGCGCTGATCGCTACCACCGCCATTGTGAAAGTGGCGCCGGCTCAAACTTCAACTTATATCCTTAGTTCTGTAAGCGCCACCGGATGCATCGCTTATGATTCGGTGATGATCATAGTAAATACCTTGCCTGCAAAACCCCTGCTTAGTATGAATGCATTCAAAATAAGCACAACAATAAATGCAGCTTCCTACCAGTGGTTTAAAGATGGGATGCTCATACCGGGAGCCGATTTAAACGAATATACCCCTTCCTCCTCAGGCTTGTATAAACTACGCATTGGCAACCAGGGTGGATGTTATAGTTATTCCGATGCACAATTTTTCATCCCTCTTGGCATCAATAAAAATATTGCTATAAATAAAATCAGCCTGTTCCCGAATCCGAATTCCGGGAAATTCAACTTACAGGGCCTTGACGAAAAAGCGGAAGTGCATATTTTTGATCTGCTAGGAAATGATATCAGCGCTGATTTTATTCGTGAAAAGCCGAATTCGGTGATCAGCTCCTTCTCCGCGAACGCATTAAGCCGCGGCCTCTATTTTGTTTGTATTAAAATGGAAGATGGAAATAAGATTCTGAAATTTGTCCTGGAATAAATTCTATTACTATGTCCACGGACTGAAGTCCATGGTTACAAAATGATCCGAGCCAACGGCTCTTTGATATTGTAGATTCTATCTATATTCATAATCTTTATTTAATCGGTAGATAATCGTGACCCTTTGATTTTAAGCGTCCACATCAAATTCCGAATTACCCAGGAAGTGGCCCTGAAATTTTTCTTTGAATACATATTTTAATTTCTATGGTAATATTTCTACATTTGCAAATATGAAAAATTCATGCCATATTCTTTTGGTGGAGGATGACCCCGATGATATCGAACTTTTGAAGGAAGCTCTGAAAGAGGGGGATATTGACTGCACGCTGGAGACTTTGATGCAAGGCAACGAGGTTATACCGCGTTTGGAGAAAGGCCATGATTTCCCTAATCTGATTATCCTTGATCTGAATCTTCCCAAGATGAATGGGAAGGATATTCTTAAATTTATTAAATCGAGCGAACAGCTTAAGAATATACCGGTGCTGGTGCTCACCACCTCATCCTCTGTGGAAGAGAAGGAATCATGCGTCAGGGCCGGAGCTGCGATGTATATCAGCAAACCCACCACCATGGACGGTTTTAACCAAATCGTGACGGCCATTAGTATTTTATCAGGTATCATTTGAGCATGGTTTTCATTTGACCGTCATTTAATATTTCAAAATTTTCTTATTGCAAAAATTAGGAGCGGAGAGATATAGCGTCCTAATTTTAAAACAATTAAATTTGCATTTCAAACGCAACAAATAATTTTCATGATCCCGGGTTTCGAAGCCGGTTATATTTTCATCAAAGCATGGCTAAAGTAGGGATTAATATTGCCACAGGCAGTTTGCAAAAGGAGGAGATCATTGTGGGTATAGACTTAGGCACTACCAATAGTCTGGTGGCTTATATCAATTCTGATCAGCATCCATATGCCCTTAATGATACCGAAGGCCAGACTATCGTGCCTTCCATCGTGTATTTTGCCGCAGCGGGTGAAGTGTTGGTTGGTAATGAGGCTCGCAGGCATCTTATCGATGACCCACAACATACGGTATACTCGGTAAAACGATTGCTGGGTAAAAGCTTCAGCGACCTTGAAAATATCCAGCAATATTTTGGATTCAAAATCCTGGATGAAAATCCGGAAGGGCTGGTGAAGATAAAGATCCGTGATAAATATTATACCGCGATAGAGATCTCAGGGTTGATCCTCAAAGAGCTGAAAGAGAGGGCAGAGCACTATTTAAAGACACCGGTGAAGCGCGCCGTTATTACCGTTCCCGCCTATTTCAATGATAGCCAACGACAGGCCACCCGTGATGCGGGGAAGCTCGCCGGGCTGGATGTGCTACGCATTGTGAACGAGCCTACCGCCGCCAGCCTGGCTTACGGCCTGGGTCTGGATAAAAATGAGCACCAGAATATCGCGGTCTATGATTTGGGAGGAGGCACTTTTGATATCTCTATCCTGAGCTTACAAAATGGCATCTTCGAGGTATTGAGCACCAATGGCAATACTTTTTTGGGAGGAGATGATTTTGATAAGGCCATCGTGAATTACTGGATCCATGAGAACAATAAGAATATCGACGAAGTGCTTGCCGATAAAAGCCTGAGCCAATGGCTGCGGCTTAAAGCAGAAGAAATAAAAAAGGAACTGTCGACAAAGGATCAAACCGGCGTGAGCGGGAACGGCTGGGAATTATTTTTAAGCAGGGCGAAATTTGAAGAATTGATTTCTCCCTTTATTGAACGGAGCATCATCTGTTGTGAGCTGGCCCTGGCTGACAGCGGCCTTGCCCTTAACCAGATCAGCAATGTGGTGTTGGTGGGTGGAAGCACCCGTACGCCACTGGTGAAGCAGCGGGTTCATGCCTTCTTCCATCGCTCTAAACTTTTCGATACGCTCAACCCCGATGAGGTGGTGGCGCTCGGAGCGGCTGTAGAGGCAGATATCTTAGCAGGCAACCGTACCGATATATTATTGCTCGACGTAACGCCCTTAAGCCTTGGCATTGAAACTTTAGGCGGATTAATGGATACCCTGATACCGCGAAACAGTAAAGTACCCATGCGTGCAACACGGCAGTATACTACCTCTATCGATGGGCAACGCAATATTAAGATCAATGTATTCCAGGGCGAACGCGACATGGTGGCAGAGAACAGGAAGCTGGCCACCTTCGACCTGAAGGGCGTTCCGGCCATGCCCGCAGGCCTGCCGAAAGTGGAGGTAAGCTTCCAGCTGAATGCCGATGGCATACTCACGGTAGCCGCAAAAGAGCTCCGGAGCGGCATCTCACAGGAGATTGAAGTGAAGCCGCAATACGGGCTCACCGATGCGGAGGTGGAGAAAATGCTTCTGGATTCACTGGTTAATGCGCAGCAGGATATAGATCTGCGAATGATGGTGGAAGCGAAAACGGAGGCACAGCAATTAATTTACCTCACAGAGAAGTTCCTTGAAAAAAATGCCGCGATGCTTCAACCCGATGAAATGGAAGGCACCAAACAAAAGATCGAGATTTTACGTACATCTCTTGCAACCAATGATAAGAATCTGGTATTGAAGAATAATGAAGCCTTAAATGAGTTTACTGCGCCCTTCGCAGAAAGACTGATGGATCTGGCTATTGCCAAAGCCATGAAGGGAAAGCAGATATAGCATAAAAGAAGGAAAGCTGCTGTTCCCTATGCCATACAGCCTCATATTGTAAGGAGCATGACAATGGCTTACGAGTTCAGGAAATAAAAAAACGAACCCTACGTTATTAAGAAAAGGATGAAATATAAAATAAAATTGCCCTACTGCCGCAGCTTGAAAACATTTGCGGTGATATCTCTTTTATTTTTTTTTAACCGGCTCAACGCCCAGAATGACGGCATCAGTGGCAACGATTACGACGACAATCCCAATATGCGGCTGGGCGTTAAGGCAGGAATCGGTTTCAGCAATATTCAATCAGCCGAATTGCAGGGCAGGAGGATCAAGCCTGGAATGTCGGTGGGATTGTATGCAAATTACCTGGTAAAGAAAAGGTTCTTATTCCAGGCGGAGATTGACGGCAACCTGCGGGGAGCTAATTTCCGGTTTCCCCAAGCCTCATCATTAAACAGGCTCTCTTTTTTTTATCTCGACGTACCGCTGACGGTTCATTATTATTTCACGAAAAAATCCCTGGTGCTGCCTTTTGTTGGTATGCAGCCTTCACTCATCTTCCGGAAAGACGCTTACAAAAGCCAGGAGGTAGTGCCTCAGCCTGTAGTATTGGATATTAAAAACTATGACCTGGCCGTTACCGCCGGCATCTTGTACCGCTTCCATCCTAAAGTTGCAGTGCAGATACAAGCCAATTATGGATTGATAAATATCAATAACAGGCTCACGATTCCCTTTTTCCCGTATTTAGGATTAGGAACTCCCATGTACAACCGAAATTTACAATTGTGTTTGGTGTTTTAGCATTTACACGATACTTTTGCAGCATCTAAATTATTTTATCAGCAATGGATATTTCAGGAAAATTATCATTACACCTCCCCACCCAAACAGGTGAAGGAAAGAATGGGACATGGCAGAAGAGCGGCTTCGTAGTGGAAACATCTGCTGACAAATACCCAAAGAAAGTATTTTTCACTACCTGGGGTGATACTATCGCCCAGGCCCAGGCATTCCAGCCAGGTGAAGAGGTGAAAGTATCCTTCGATGTAGAATCAAGGGAATATATGGGAAAATGGTATAGTGATATTAAAGCATGGAAGATAGAGCGCACGGCCCCCGGAGCACCTAATGCCGCGCCATCTATACAGAATACAACGCAGAACAATACCCCATCCGATTCGGCAAGCACCAATACCTCTGCCAACGAAGCTTTTAATGTGACCCAGGACGACGATTTACCCTTTTAGTAAGCAAAATTTTTATACGTTTGCAGCCCAACCCGTTATCGTACCCCATTGAGAAAAAAATTCAATATCACTGAAGAGGAATTAGTTGAACTGTTAAAAGACGGCGATGAAAAAGGCCTGGAAGTTTTATATCAAAATTATTCCAAAGCCTTATACAATGTCATCTTTCAGATTGTTCATTCTGATGAGATAGCGGAAGAATCATTACAAGACGGTTTTCTAAAGATTTGGAAAAATGCCCAGAGCTATGACAAGAGCAAAGGCACTATATTCACGTGGATGCTTAATATCTGCCGTAATATCGCCATCGATAAAACCAGGAGCAAGGATTATAAGAATGAATTGAAAAACCAAAACATAGAAACTTCCGTAAATTATGAAAAGGATCTACCAACACAATTTAAACCGGAATATATAGGTTTAAGCAAAGTGGTAGATAAATTAAAGCCGGAATTGCGTGATGTGATCGACATGGTTTTCTTCAAGGGCTTCACCCAGGTAGAAGCCGCTGAAGCACTCAGCATTCCTTTAGGAACCATTAAAACCAGAAGCCGGAACGCCATACTGGAGTTAAGAAAATATTTTACCATAATCATCGCATTAATAACAGCCGTTTTAAATTTTTAAAAAGTGAACACAAGGGAAATCATAGAATCGGGTAAGCTGGAGCTTTACGTATGCGGCGCATTAAGCGAACGCGAGATGCGTGAAATTGCCCTGCTCGCCGATTTGAATGCCGACCTGAGAGAAGAGATCTCCCGTGTGGAAAACGACCTGGTAAATTATGCCGAGAGCTTTGAGAAAGCACCATCACAGGAGACCCTGGACAAGGTATTGAAAAATATAAAATCAGGAAATAAAACATTCCAGGTAGATTTCAAATCCAATAAATTTAATTGGGCGTATGCCGCCAGTATACTGGGTTTCATGCTTATGGGTGCTTTGTCATTTTACTTTTGGAAGCAAACTCAGGATCTTAAATCGAAGGCAGCCAATGTTTCTCCACTGAACGACAGCATTGAAGTGATGAAATCACGAATAGCCGTTAGAGACGCAGAGCTTGAATTCGTGAACCGCCCCTCCACCCGTAAATTCAAGCTGGCAGGTATTGAGGGCAAAGACAGTAATGATAATTATATCATGCTCTACTGGTGTCAGAATAAAAAAGAAGTTCGCGTTTCCCCGGGCAATCTGCCCAAGCCACCAAGCGGCATGCAGTACCAGCTTTGGGCT
>JBBRJE010000069.1:0-10881 GCA_038219845.1 Bacteroidia bacterium | reverse complement strand
ATAACACGAAAGGTGTTCACCAAATTGAACCAGACTGATTTCGGGTCTGAACTTCTTAATGAAGAAATTTCGGGAGGAGAAATGCCCATTCGAAATATGATTAGTCAAATGCCCATTTGATTTTAATCCTGCGATAGCTGTGCTCTTTTTAAAATATTTCGCCAAATAATGCGGTAATTCTATTTTTAAGGTACTAAGGCAATTAAGAGGAATATTTTAAACCTTTATTTAGGATACGGGGTTGGACTCAACTTCCTAAAACACTTTTCAATCATACATAGCATCGGTGGGGGGTATAGTTTTGTTGGGGGCGACAATAAGTATGTAATTCCCTTTGATCACACAGGAAGGTATCAAAACAATGAAACCTTCCTTCAAATTAATTTGTCGTTTTTATATCATTTGCATGGGTTTTAGTGGAATTTAATTCTATAATAGGTGAGAATCACAGCATTAATATTTATTATCTTTTGTCAATTACAACTGATTTCACAAGAAAAAAGTGGTTACATGGTAGGATTGTCAATGCATTCAACAAACGCTTTATTAAAGCAGGATGTTGGAATAGGTATTGGTCGCTTTTACAAAAAAAATTACTCTCAAGTAACACTCCTATACGGATACTCTATAGATCCAGGTATATTAAATGCATATTCAATTTCATTTGCCTTGAGTAAAAGTTTAGGGCTGGAGGTTATTCAAAGATATTATCCAAATAAAAAAAAATCCTTTTTCTCCTCATTTTTTGAAGTTAATTTGCGCCTCTCAAGAAATTCATGTGAGAATGTTGATCCTAAAATCAATAATTTTCTATCACCAGTAAGCGTTGAAAGGAATATTCTTGGAACGTTTATCGGATACGGGATTTCACTTAATCTCCCATATAATTTCACAATATTGCATAGCATCGGTTTTGGTAAGAGTTATATTTTCGGAAAGAACGTTTACTATTTCAATAATGAATTTTTTTCTGCTAGGTATAAAGGATTCGAATCTGATTATTCATTAAATATTTCAATTTTGTATTGCATAGACCGGCTAAATTAACCACCAATTTTTTTGGCGAAGATTTTAAAGTTCATTGCTTCTTTGTGTCTTAATACGTAAACACCCACTAAAGTGAATTTTGTAAATGAATCCGATTCAGAGACATGTGTTGAATGAAAAAGCAATCCTAAAGCGAAAGGAATAGTATATTTGAAATAAGAAAGACTTTTTGTTTTCCTTTTCTCACAGTCCTTTGAAGGCTATTTGCTGCCCAAACCTCTTAAACTGTTGATACCATTGGCATTGTACGGTTCTCTGAAGGAACAATTCGTGGTTAGAATATGGTTTATGGGTAATTCGCGTTCCATAGGAACGCTTCGTGCCAAAGAGTTTAATATTTGCAAACTGCCGCACCAATCGGAAGCAATGCACGACCGCATTGGCCTTTGTGGCGATGATTGGATCAGTAAATTAAATATATATACATCGGGGATAAATATGCCTAAACAGTTCTCACACTTATGCCTTACCCCATCAAATCTTCACACATACATTCTTCTCTTCTGTAAAAAACTTCAAGGCTTCAAAGCCTCCTTCGCGACCTACACCGCTTTGCTTTACCCCTCCAAAAGGCGTGCGCAGATCGCGTTCCAGCCAGCAATTAACCCATACGATACCGCTTTCAATTTTGGCTGCCACACGATGTGCCCTCGATAAATTCTCTGTGAATATCGTGGATGCCAATCCGAATTCAGTGCTATTGGCCATCATCAATGCTTCCTCCTCCGTTTCAAATGGAATAAGCGTTACCACAGGTCCAAAGATCTCCTCCTGGTTCACCCGGCAATCGTAGGCGAGCCCTTCAATGATCGTAGGCTCTATAAACCAGCCATCTTTACACCGCCCTTCCAGCACTATGGCTTGCCCTCCTAAGAGTATCGTGCCTCCTTCTTCCCGGGCCATTTTTATATAGGATAATATCTTCTCAAAATGGAGCTTGGAAACGATGGCCCCAATCCGCGAACTCTCATTTAATGGGTCGCCCACGGTTCGCTTTTTAACTTCCGCTATAAAGGCAGTCTTAAATTTATCATAGATCGTTTGCTGAATAAAAATACGTGACCCGCATAAGCAAATTTCTCCTTGGTTGGTGAAGGCTGCCGCTGCACTGATCTTCACCGTCTTGTCAAAATTACAATCGTCAAAAACGAGGTTGGGATTCTTGCCTCCGAGTTCCAAACTCATTTTCTTGAACATGGGTGCCGCAACTTTGGATATCTCCGCTCCTGTTTTTGTTCCACCGGTGAAAGAAATTGCTTTGATCTCCGGATGGGCCGTGATTGCCGCTCCTACTTTCGGACCGGTTCCATGAATAATATTCAATACACCTCTGGGCAAGCCCGCTGCATTGCAAATATCTCCAAGCATAGAAGCCGTCATGGGCGTGATCTCCGATGGTTTTGCAATCACGCAATTACCCATAGCCAAAGCCGGACAGATTTTCCAGGTAAATAAATAGAGCGGAAGATTCCATGGGCTGATGCATCCTACAACACCAATGGGGCTTCTTAATGTATAATTAAAAATGCCCGCATCTGTCTGGTGAAATTCACTGTTAAAATTTAATGCTGCTGTGGCGTAATATTTGAAATTGCTCACAGCACGCGGTATATCCATCGCCCGGCTCAACCATAAAGGCTTACCCTGGTCGTTGGTCTCTGCTTCAACAAATTCTTCCAACCTGTCTTCAATGCCTTTGGCAATTCGCAACATGATATCACTGCGTTTTTCCTGTGTAAAATTGCTCCATTCCTTAAATGCTGAATTTGCAGCCATCACGGCTTCTTTCACGTCGCGTTCATCACTATTGGGCACCTCGCTGTATACGCTGCCAAGCGCGGGGTTATAGCCTTCCAGATAGCTTCTGGATATCGGTTCAGTATATTCGCCATTGATAAAATTTAATATCCTTCTCATAGCCACAAAAATAGTATTTAGTAGTTAGTAAAAGGTGGTTAGTAGTTAGTAATTAGTAATTAGTCGTTAGTGATTAATGCATATTAAATGCTTTGTGACAGTTAAATTTAAAATACTATGTTTGTAATAATAAAAATAATTAATCTTATGAAAATTCTAAAATTTGAAGAAATCATTGCCTGGCAAAAAGCCCAGGACTTAGCAGTAAACATTTATTCCCACTTTAAGTTGAGTAGAGATTGGGATTTTAGAAGTCAGATATGCAGGGCTACAGTCTCCATTCAAATAATATTGCAGAAGGGTTTGATAGAAATTCAAATACTGAATTCAGAAGGTTTTTGTATATCTCTTTAGCTTCATCATCTGAGGTGAGGTCAATGCTTTATCTTGCAAAACGCCTTGATTATTTAAATGAACAACAAACCATTTTGCTTCTTCATAAATCTAATGAAATTTCAAAAATAATAACTGGTTTGATCAAATCATTAGAAATCAAGCTGAATTACCCCACTAACAACTAATTACTAACTACTAATTACTAAAACAACTAACTACTAATTACTCGTTTCACTTTTTAATTATATATTTATGGCCGTAAATCATGCCCATTTTCAATTCCGTCATCTCCTGGTATTTTAAAAAACGTTCCAATCAATTGGAATACATGCAGAATCATGCACCGGAATTGCAGGAAAATATACGGATAAAATTAGTGAAAATGGCTGCAGGTACTGAGTTTGGCCGGCGATACGATTTCGACAATTGTGCTACCATTTTTAGTTTTCGTGAAAAGATTCCGATCAGCAATTATGAGTCTCTATATCCATACATTGAAAGGATGATGAAGGGCGAACAAAATATCTTATGGAGTTCAGACATCAAGTGGTTTGCCAAAAGCAGTGGCACCACCAATGATAAAAGTAAGTTCATCCCGGTAAGTTTTGAATCCCTGGAACTTTGCCATTTCCGGGCCGGCAAGGATGTGCTCACCAACTATTGCAATCGTTTTGAGAATACTGAAATCTTCTCAGGGAAAGGGCTGGTATTGGGAGGCAGCCACCAGGTGAATAATGTGAATGAAGATATTTTTTTTGGAGACCTGTCGGCCGTACTGATGGAGAATATGCCTTTCCTGGGAGAAATATTACGCGCGCCAAAAAATGAAATTGCGCTCATGAGCAACTGGGAAGAAAAGCTAGAGAGGATTGTATCATCAACCATCACTGAAAATATTACCAGCATCACCGGTGTGCCCACCTGGACCATCGTTTTAATGGAACGCATTCTGAAGGTAACAGGCGCTAAAACCATCGCCGAAGTATGGCCGAATTTAGAATTGTATATCCATGGCGGCGTGGGTTTCATCCCTTATAAAGATAGATTTTTAGCGCTCGCAGGCAAGCAGATAAATTTTCTTGAAAATTATAATGCCAGTGAAGGATTTTTCGGTATGCAGGACCTAAGCACCCCCGACGAATTACTGCTGATGCCCGACTACGATATTTATTATGAGTTCATGCCCATGAACGAATATGGAAAAGAACACCCGAAATTAATTAGTCTCGAGGAAGTTATATTAGATGAGATTTACGCCATGGTGATAAGCACCAATTCCGGCTTATGGCGTTATATCGTTGGCGACACCATACGCTTTACTTCACTAAAGCCCTTCCGTATTAAGATCGTGGGACGTACACGCCTTTTTATCAATGCCTTTGGCGAAGAGCTGATGATAGAAAATGCAGAACACGCGATTAAAGCAGCCTGCGATGCCACCGGATGCATCGTAAAAGAATATACCGCCGCCCCAAGGTATTTTTCTGAACACCATGATGCCGGACATGAATGGCTGATTGAATTTGAGAAGGAGCCTGCAAATTTAGCGCTCTTCGGTAAAGTATTGGATGACACGCTTAAAATTCATAACAGCGATTATGAAGCCAAGCGGTTTATGGATATGGCTATGAAAGCTCCCGTGATTCATAAAATGCCAAAAGGCACATTCCATAATTGGCTCAATAAAAAGGGCAAGCTTGGCGGTCAGCATAAAGTGCCACGGCTTAGCAACGACAGGAAGATATTGGAAGATATAATGAGCGGACAGTAAGCCCTGGATTACATCAGGCGGAATTGACAGGCCCATAATGTAATCCACAGATATAAATAATATTTACAAATTCAATCCAAAAATCTGTTTATTTAAACTACACTCAAAAATTATTATTATTGCAATTCACCCCACTGCTGTTCACTTTTCTCATGCTACTTATTTCCAAAATATTTGAAATTACCGGCGCCGCTGTTTTATCGCGCCACCATAATTTTACTGTTACAAGCCTCATTACAGATAGCCGGCAGATCGTAAATGCAGATGACCACGTCGTATTTATTGCCCTGCATGGAGAGCACTATAATGGGAATATGTTTTTTAATGATGCCTATAATAAAGGCATCCGCAATTTTATCATCGATGAATCAATTGAAATCACCTCATACCCTGAAACCAATATCCTGATTGTAGCCAATACAACCCTCGCCATGCAACAAATCGCTGCATACCATCGGAAAGAATTCAGAATCCCCGTTATTGGAATAACAGGAAGCAATGGCAAAACTATGGTGAAAGAATGGCTGGGCGCGCTTCTTGAAGATGTTTATAATGTAGTGAAAAACCCCGGCAGTTATAATTCACAGGTAGGCGTTCCATTAAGTGTATGGCATATAAATTCACAACATACCATCGGAATTTTTGAAGCTGGAATTTCAAAGCCCGGAGAAATGCAAATGCTGGAAAAGATCATCGCTCCTACAATTGGTGTTTTCACCACCCTGAGTGATGCCCATAACATCGGTTTTAATTCCCAGGAAGATAAAATCAGGGAAAAATTTTTACTCTTTAGCAATTGTAAAACAGTAGTGCTTAACTATCAATACAAAAAATATTTAAGTCCCGACCAAAATGCATATTCCTGGAGCACCACTGCGAAAGAATCTACAATTTTCATCACCGCAATAAATCCAGGCATTAATCAAACTGAGATATCTTACCTTTTCAATCTTGTTGATTTCAAATTTACCATACCATTCACCGATGATGCTTCTATCGAAAATGCGATCAGCTGCCTCTGCGTTTGCCTCTTATTAAACAGGAGCAATTCGGAATTAGCGCAGCAATTTCTCCATCTTCAACCGGTGAAAATGCGGCTGGAGCTTCAACGTGGAAATAACAATAATGTAATTATCAACGACGCCTACAATAGCGATCTGCATGGAGTAAAAAATGCATTGGGATTCATGCATAAACAATTACATAGAGGTGGTAAAATTGTGGTGCTTTCCGATATCCTCCAAAGTGGAATACAGCCCGATCTATTGTACCGTGAGGTCGCAAAATATTTAAATCAATTTAAAATCTTACGTCTCATCGGCGTAGGTAAAGAAATTTCTAAGCACCAATCCGAATTCAATCTGCCTTGTCAATTTTATTCGAGCACCGAAGATTTAATTACGGACATCAAAAGCGGAAACCTTAATATTAATGACAGCCTGGTGCTGCTCAAAGGGGCACGCAGCTTCCATTTCGAGGATATCGCCCGCGCCTTTTCCTCGCAGCATCATGCCACCTGCCTGGAAATTAACCTCAATTCCCTCGCCCATAATTTTCACGCCTATAGAAAATTAATAAATGCTGAAACAAAAATGATGGTGATGGTTAAAGCTTTCTCCTATGGCAGCGGCAGTAATGAAATTGCGTCCCTCTTACAGTTCCTTAAAGCCGACTACCTCGCGGTGGCCTACGCGGATGAAGGCGTTCATTTAAGAAATGCAGGGGTGACCTTACCAATTATGGTGATGAATACGGAAGATAAAAGTTTTGAACTGCTTACGCAATATGAGCTGGAACCTGCAATATTCTCCAGCGATCAGCTGCATAAGCTGGCAGCCTTTTCTAAAGAAAAAATGCCCGTGCATCTGGAATTTGAAACAGGGATGCACAGGCTTGGCTTTGAAGCCAATGAAACAGGCGCCATCGTCTCCTTTCTAAAATTGCATCCCAATTTAGAAGTTAAATCTGTCTTCTCACACCTGGCTTCCGCAGAAGATGAAAAAGACGATGATTTTACATTGCAGCAAATCGAATCCTTCAAATCCATCTCGCAGGAAATTACTGCTACATTTCCCAAGGTGCTGAAACACCTGCTCAATTCACCTGGTATTATTCGATGGGGAGCAATGGCCCAATTTGATATGGTACGCCTTGGCATTGGATTTTACGGCATCGACCCCGCAAATAGATTAAACGAAGAGCTGATTCCTGCCAGCACCTTAAAATCATCCATCTCCCAGATAAAAATTTTAAAGCCCGGCGATAGTGTCAGTTATAACCGCCGGTTTATTGCCGATATAGAAATGAGGATCGCTACCATTCCCATCGGCTATGCCGACGGCTTAAGCAGGGCGCTGGGCAACGGCAATGGCAGCTTCATTATTAATGGGACGCAGGCTGTTATTTTAGGCGCCATTTGTATGGATATGACCATGGTCGACATCACCGGAATAGCATGCGATGAGGGAGACGATGTAATTATTTTTGGCGGCCTGATGCCGGTTACTTCGGTAGCATCCAATGCGAAAACAATTTCTTATGAAATCCTTTCTGCCTTATCCCAAAGGATAAAAAGAATCTATCTGCATGAGTAACAAAAACGGGGTATTTCGGAATTTGATGTGTCGGTATCAAAGCTTTGATTTATCAGTGCCCCTGCATTATCTTCCGATAGAGCCTGTCCCGCCTCAGCGGGAAAGAATTCGTAGGTAGAATATTAGAGCGTTGGCCTTTCCTTCCAGAGAGCCTGTCCCGCCTTGCGGGAAAGGTTTCGTGCGAATGGGTCTTCGAGTTCATTCCAATTCCTTCATTTCGCCAGCACATCAAATTCGGAAATGCCACAAAAAACGGTGAATTCCTGGGCGCAAAAAAACTAATAACGATCAACTAATTTCTATTCTTATTTTTGCCGTTACAGTAATGAAAAATATCACGCTTATCGGAGGAGGACTTTCCGGTTCTTTAATGGCAATTTATTTGGCCAAACGTGGACATGCCGTTAATGTTTACGAACGTCGGGCAGATCCCAGGAAAGCCAATATATATGCAGGGAAAAGCATTAACCTGGCATTATCAAACAGAGGAATAGCGGCTTTGGAAAAAGTAGAACTGGCCCAGGTGGTCCTGGAATCAGCCATTCCGATGGGTGGCCGGATGATGCATAGCAAAACAGGAGTGCTATCCTACCAGCCTTATGGTAAGGATGGCCAGGCCATAAATTCTGTTTCAAGAGGCGGCCTCAATATCCGGTTATTAGAGCTGGCCGACGAATATGAAAATATATCCCTCCATTTCGATCAACGATGTATTGCGCTCGATAACGATTGTAATACTGCGGTTTTTGAAGACGCTCTTGGAAATAAAAATACAGTGGCCTCAGATATTTTTATCGGCTCGGATGGCGCCTTTGCCGCCACGCGCCTGCACCTGCAAATTACCCAAAGATTCGATTATGACCAGGATTTTGAAAATTACGGTTACAAAGAACTGCATATTCCAGCCTCTGCAACAGGAACATTTGAACTCGATAAAAACTGCCTCCATATTTGGCCCCGGGGTAATTTCATGATGATCGCTTTACCCAATATTGATCATAGCTTTACCTGTACTTTGTTTTTCCCCTATGAAGGAGAGACAAGCTTTACCACAGTGGATAATGAAGAAAAAGTAAAAAAGTTTTTCTCCGAATATTTCGCTGATATAATTCCTTTAATGCCGGATTATGTAAATAATTATTTGAATAATCCTATCGGTAACCTGGTAACGATTAAATGTTTCCCCTGGGTTTATAAAAACAAGCTGGCCCTTATTGGCGATGCAGCCCACGCTATAGTGCCATTTTACGGGCAAGGGATGAATTGCAGCTTCGAAGATTGTATCGTATTGGATGAATGCATAGAAAAGTATGGCGATGACTGGGATAAAATTTTCACCACCTATCAATCACAACGCAAACCCAATGCCGACGCCATCGCAACGCTGGCACAACAAAATTTTACAGAAATGCGTGATAAGGTAGGCGACGCCGCATTCCTTCACCGCAAGCATATTGAGCACGAGCTGGTCGACCATTATGGTGATTTGTTTAAATCACAATATGAGCTCGTTACTTTCAGCACTTTACCTTATACCTACGCCCTGGAACAAGGAAAAATTAACGATAAGATACTGGATGAATTAATCGATAAAAACATTGACGTATCTCCAAATAATCCAAAAGTAATTGCCATCTTAAAAAACTTTTCATTACCGCCAGCTTCAGCTAACAAACCCGATAACAAAAACATAATTTAATAAATCTATTATCTTTGAAGCTGTGAGAAGAGTTTTTAATATTATTTTTTTTCTGTTGAATGTGATCTTTGTAGGGGCCCTGTTTTTAAGCTACCTCTCGGTTTATATAAATCCCGACCTTTTCTATATCCCCGCCTTTTTTGGCTTGGCTTATCCTTTTATTTTATTGGGTAATTGCCTGCTGATCCTATGGTGGATATTCCAGCTTAATTTAAAATTTATTCTCTCTCTTTCGGCAATCATTGCAGGCTGGAGCTTCGTAGGAAGAACAATTCAGTTTCATAAAAAAGAATCAATAGATCCCAAATCCATTAAGGTGATGAGCTATAATGTAATGAATTTTGGGTTCGATAAAAACGAGAATTCGCGTGATGATATCGTTACCATGGTCGCCGATGAGCAGCCGGATATCCTGTGTATGCAGGAGTTTTGCAATAACAGCAACTGGCATATCAATATTGAAAAAAAGTTTGCTGAAATATTAAAAACAAAATATTATTTCTTTAATAATGTAAATACCGGCAATAAAAATTTTATGGCCGGTACCATGATCTATTCGAAATATCCCATCAAAAACAAAGGTATCGTTCCTTATAATATGACCACCGGCAATAGCACAATCTTTATTGACATCGAAGTTAATGGAATAGATATTCGTGTATATGATGTTCATCTCCAATCCATCCGTTTCCAAACCAGGGATTATGATTTTTTAAAGCAGTGGGGCGATGATAAGGACAAAACTATCAATGAATCAAAATCGATAATCAAAAGAATGAAGCAAGCATATATCATGCGGGCCGAGCAGGCGAAGCTGGTGCAGGATGCAATTAAGCAGGCTCCTGGTAAAGTTATTGTTTGCGGAGATTTCAACGATTCCCCTGTATCATTCGCTTATACAAAAATAAATGATGGACTGAAAGATGCCTTTAAGGAAAGCGGCACCGGCCTGGGAAAAAGCTATGCCGGCGAATTCCCCAGCTTCCGGATCGACTATATAATGGGCAGTCAGAGCTTTGATCTGGCTGGTTTTGATATTATCAAAAAAAAATACAGCGATCATTACCCTATCAAGGCAATGGTGACGGTGAAATAAAATACTTCTACCAAATAAATACAACGAATACAAATACATTTACCACATAGGCACATAGGGCGCTACGCTCAATTTCCCCAGGATAAAATTGTATTTGCATTAACCTATTTCTTCTATGTCTCTTATGATTAATTTGTATTTCTATGAATTTGTATTAACCTATGACTTCTATATGCCTATGTGGTTAATTTGTATCTGAATTAACTTATGTCTTCTATATGCCTTATGTGGTTAATTTGTATTTGTATTTGCATTAACTTATGTCTTCTATATGCCTTATGTGGTTAAAATGCATTTGTATTTGCATTAACCTATGTCTTCTATATGCCTTATATGGTTAAAATGCATTTGTATTTGCATTAACCTATGTTTTCTAAGTGCCTTATGTAATACTCCCCATTTGTTGGACCAATTGTTTAGC
>JBBRJE010000068.1:0-10903 GCA_038219845.1 Bacteroidia bacterium | reverse complement strand
GCAGGTGGTCGCAAATTGCGACCACCTCTAAAACCCTTTTAAAATATGGCAAAAAAGCAAACCGATATAACCATCCCCGATGAAACTATTATCAGTAAAATCTACTTCATCAGAGGTCAGAAGGTGATTTTAGATCGCGATCTCGCCCAGCTTTACGGGGTAACTACCGGAAACTTAAACAAGGCGGTACAGAGAAACCTCAAACGCTTTCCCGACGATTTTATGTTCCCCTTAAATGAAGAGGAGTTTAAAAACTTGATGTTCCAAAATGGAATATCAAGTTGGGGCGGTACAAGAAAATCACCTTCTGCTTTTACCGAACAGGGCGTGGCGATGTTATCCGGTGTTTTAAACAGCGACAGGGCGATAGAGGTGAACATTCATATTATCCGTGTCTTTACAAAGCTGCGCCAATTGCTGCTTACGCACAAAGACATTTTACTGAAGCTGGAACAGTTGGAAAATAATGTAACACGCCATAACAAAGAAATACAATACATCTTCGAGGCATTGAAACAATTATTAAATCCGCCTGCCGAGCCGAGAAAGCGCATAGGATACAGAACCAAGGACGAAGAGTAACCAGCCAGCCCTAATCCATCACACCAGTCAATGCCCTTAAATACAAGGGTACGGAAGCCTTCCGCGCGGGACAAACATTACCGCTTTAAATCAAAAGTATCTCCCGCTTGGATACTCATTTTTATTAACAGATGCCCGCAAGCCTCCCCGCAAACCAAAGCCTCTGTCAATAAAAACGAGTTGTTTTTTTTGATGCTATCATATAATCTGAAAAACTTATATTTGATACGTTTAAAAAAAACTGACTGATACACAGCAGAAGCACTTGCAAAATCTCAACTACATATATCCAAAGGCAGGCAGCAGAAATTTATTTTTTTGTTCAAATACTTCTATAGAGAAAACCGGGGCATTTGATTTTTTGTTCGAAAAGGAGAACCATTTAGGGAAATGTGCTTGTAGTGATTTCTGATAAGCGAATTACCATATGTTCGGGAGATACTGTTGGTGGTTATAGCGCAGATATTATTTCAGCAAATGATTACTATCCGTTTGGAATGCTAATGCCAGGGAGGATTTACTCAAGCACGGCTTATAAATTCGGATTTAACGGACAGGAGAAAGATGATGAAGTTTCAGGTGGAGGAAATACAACTACTGCGCAGTATTGGGAGTATGATAGTCGGTTGGGTAGGAGGTTCAATCCTGATGGATTAGCTAACCAATGGGAGAGTCCCTATTCATGTTTTCATAATAATCCAATAACATTTGCTGACCCAAGTGGTTTATCAGGCACCCCCAAACAATATAGTATTAAAGAAAAAGATACTTATTGGGACTTAGCCAATAAAAGTAATAAAGAATATAGTGTAGATGATTTAAAAAAATGGAATCCAGGTATTGATCCTTTAAAACTCAAAATTGGGCAAAAAATAAATGTTTCAGATCCAAATAAAGCACTCCTAATTGGTGCACGAGGAACAGTTGGTACCGATGAAGATTCAAAGTCTAGTTACAACGGCCAAGAAGGCTCAAAACCCGTTCCTGGTGTGGGCGATGTTAAAGCCATTATGACTGCAAGTCAACTTAAAGATGCTGAGCTTAAACGTAATTTTGATGAACCATTTTATGAAGCTGATAATTTGGCTTCAGAATGTGCATCACAAGATTTGTATAATACAATGAATAGATTTAAATCCGGACAAGGAGGAACGTATGATGATTATTATTGTATTCAAACTGATATGGCAAATTGTGATGAAGGAAGAACTGCGACGGAAAATATAGCTAATGCTTTTAAAAGTCAAATGCAACATTACAATGGAAATTATTCAAATATTACAATCAATAATATTGACTCTGCATCTTTCCGTACAGGTCCAAATAATTTAAGAATATGCTCGGGTGGGACACAATATATTAAAATATACATAGTTTCTATAAAATTCATGGCAAACAA
The DNA here is from genome assembly GCA_038219845.1 of Bacteroidia bacterium. GTDB lineage: Bacteria > Bacteroidota > Bacteroidia > UKL13-3 > UKL13-3 > CAINMV01. The sequence goes on along the minus strand of JBBRJE010000068.1, from coordinate 8,922 downwards.
TTCATACCAAGCTGAGATTATGTACGAACTCCACGATGATTTTGGAGTCTCACAATTAGAGGTTCATAGTTATGGCTTTCCCATGGATAATTTTGCTGCTAAGACGGGTTTAGCAGCCTTTTGGGTGTTACAACACCAAAGAGGTTATAAACCTTTAATAAATATATATCGAATTACTACCACTATAAATGGAACTTATTAGAAAATCAATGATGTTTATTTTTATAATAAACTTGCTTTCTTGTTCAAATGAGGAAAAGTGTGTGTTTAATATAAGGCAAATTATATTTGATGGAGAAAACAATGGGTCAAAAAATTTAATATTTGTTCTTGATTACCCAAAGGAAAAATTGTCGGATTCATTTCAACTTAAATTGGATAAATATATTTGTAATTATTTAGACACTTTTAGGTTTGATCAGAGTGGTTTAGTAATTGAAATATATAAGGAATCGGATAACTTACGAAAAATGTCAAGGGTGCATGGTATTACTGACTCACAAAATCCTTTCTCTTCCGAACATCATAACTTTGCTCAATATGTATGGTTGGGTAATAAATTCTATTGTAAATATAATGAAAATGAAATCCCCACTTGGTGGGACATTGGGTGTTATAAAAATCCTATTGATTCAACTATGAAAAGAAAAATCCTTGAAACATATAAAAATAAAAAGTTGTAATTAGCACCTTTGGTTATTTGCATATTTGTAAATAGACTCTAAAAGGGTACATTCTGAGTAAGGAAACACTCCAAATGGTTTCCTTTTCTATCAATTCTATTTTGGCTACTTGTTGCCCAAACTGGTGTAATACTTGATATCATTGAGATTGTAATATTTTCCGGAGGAAGAATTCGTGGGTAGAATAATTGCGTGTCCGTCATACCTTCCGAAGGTTTCGTGCTAAAATTTATTCGTCTTCATTCTAATTATTTGAATATATATGGCTCTTCCCATTCAATTCCGAAAGCTGTCAAAGTCTTTCTATATTCATCTAAAAAGCTTTCCTTTTGGTGGTGTATTTCCTGATTTTGAATATATCTGATTACATTGTCCACATGACTTTTCGAATACGAAAATGCACCATAGCCCTCCTGCCAGGCAAAAGGAAATGGGTTGAATTTTTGAGTCTTGATCCATTTGCTGCTTTCCACTTTTACGTTTTGAATTAATGACGATATTGCTGATGTGGACGAAGACCAATTAATATATGAATATGATCAGGCATGGAATTAATCTGCAGCATCTTGTGCCGATTAGATTCAAATATTCCGGTAATGTATTTGTGAAGTCCTTCTTTCAAGTCATTTTGAATGAGCGATTGACGGTATCGAACTGCAAATACGAATTGACTATGGAGCTGCGTATAACTGTTTGACATATTGTTTAAATTTTATCAAACAAAAATATAAATACTTTTTAATAATTCAAGAATGGCCTTAATTTCTTTTTCATCGCACAAGACCTTCCTACTGAAGGTATGACCCCCTATCACCATTTCTACCCACAAATTCTTCCTATCGGAAGATAATACAGGTGCACTGATAATTTCAACTGCTTTAACACCGCCACATCAAATTCGGAAATACCCTTTAACCTTCACAGCCTCGCGCTTCTTGAATTTAGGTATTATTTAAGCTATCTTCGCGCCGTAAAATACAGTAGATTTTATACCTATAATAAATAAAGAATTTATACGTTTACTATTTCATGAAGAGAGTTATATGTGTTCTGTGGTGCCTGATATTAGCGGGCAATATTTTCAGTCAGTCTGTTGATACCTTAATTATCAAATCCCGTTTGACCTCCCTGAAATCCAGTGTGGCGCTGGTTTATAATGAGGAGATGCAGAAATACCTAGGCCCTCTGCTTGCCAACCAGAATAACCGAACGGCCGAAATGATCTACGAGGCGAACAAATACCTGCCTTATGTAGAACAGGTGGTGAAGGATAAGAAGATGCCCCATGCATTAACCTACCTGCCCTATGTGATCACGGGCTATATCAACGAGCGCAATACCAATGACGGCAAAGTAGGAATATGGAATATGCCGTATGCCGTAGCCCGCAAATACGACCTGCTGATGAACAGCTATATTGATGAACGTTATAATGTGGTTACCTCCACCGAATCGGCCATGGATTACCTGGTAGACCTTAAGCATGAGTTTAACGACTGGCAGCTGGCAGTGCTTGCCTTCTGCACCTCTCCCACCAATGTATTGCAGCATATGTATAAGGCCGGAAATGTAAAAACCTTCGATGGCATATATTGCGACCTGGATGCCAGCGAGAAAAGATTCTTAAGCCAGCTGGCGGCGGTTACCTATGTCTTTAATTTTTATAAGGAATATGATATCAATATCCCGGTGAAGCCATTTGAAAAACCGTATAATACCGATACCATAGATATTTTCAGGAAGCTGAGCTTTGATAAAATTGCCCTTGCCACAGGCATCGATATTAAGATGCTGCGTGTATTAAATCCAATTTACAAGCTGGATATAATCCCATTTAATGAAGCCCCACATAGCCTGATCATCCCCAAAGGATATAAGCAGACTTTTGATTCCCTGCTTCAAAATTATCCCAATTCGGAGGCCACGCGCCCTGTTAATGATGCCCCGGTAATTCTGCACGATTCGGATATCGCCAAACCCAGCGCCAGGCCTGCTGCAGCTGCCGGCATAAAAAGAACCCCCGTTTATTATAAAGTAAAAAGCGGAGATAATTTATATGGCATTGCCGATCTCTTTGATTGTACACCCGGCGATTTAAAAAGATGGAATAAAATGAAACGCAATTACCTTGTTGCCGGACAAACGCTCGTGTTTTATGTGCCTGCGGCCAAGAAAGCCAAATATCAAAAAATGAACGCGCTCAATGCAAAGCAGAAGAAGGTTCTTATTTACGGGGATTGAGCCCTTGGCAGGCTTGGTATTCTTGCATTTACGAACATTTGTAAATAATTGTCAAAGTGCAGGTTCAAAAATCTTTAATCCTTATCTTCGCTTTCCTAAAATTATGCTGAGGAAAATTAATTGTATACCGCTTGTCGTTGTTTTGATGATGATCACCTTGCCGGGATGCAAATACTTCCGCTATTCATTCAAGGAAGGCAGCATACCCGCCGACGTGAAAAGCATTTCCATTGGCTATATCCAAAACTCTGCCTCCGTGGTGGTGCCCGCCCTGAGCCAGCAGCTTACAGATAAGCTGCGACAGAAATACCTTGCTGAGACAAGGCTCGATATTGTTAAGTCGGATGGAGATTATGATATAAAAGGAACGATCACAAATTATGTTGCCGAACCTGTGTCATTACAGGCGGGACAAAAGTCGGCCCAAAACCAGCTGAAGATCACGGTGCAGGTGCAATTTGTAAATAAACGAAATCCCAAAGGTGATTTTGATGAATCCTTTACCCAGTTTGCGGAGTTCGGAAGCGATAAAAGCCTTACCAGCGTAGAAGTTGAACTCATCGGCCTGATTACCGACAAGCTCACGCAGGCCATCTTTAATAAAACATTAAGCGACTGGTAAAATATAATATGAAACTTTTACCTTTTATAAACGTACTGCATCAACTACCAATGAAATTTATATCACTGTTTATTTTACTTGCCGTTGCTTCCCTTGCCGGTGCGCAGGATGAGGCCCTGGCAAAACAATATTATTCAAATGGAGAATTCGACAAGGCGGTTATACTGTATGAAAAAGTTTACCAGAAAAAATATGACGATGAAATATACGAGAATTATTTCCAGTCGCTTCTTGCATTAAAAAAGTATGATGAAGCCCAACGTCTTTCCAGGAAGCAATCAAAGCATTTTGAAGCCAATTACAATTATATCATCGACCAGGGTTATGCGTTGATCCAGGCAGATAAAAAGGAAAAAGCCGAGGAATATTTTTTAAAGCTGATCAATGAGAAACACAAGGAAGCACCCTATTACCTAGTGCTGGCCGCTGCCTTTACTCACCGCGAACTTTATGACTATGCAAAGCAAACCTACCTGCTGGCCCGTAAGAAACTGAATAATGAAAATTTGTTCCAAACAGAGCTGGCTACTATTTATGCAGAAACAAATAATAAAGAAGGAACGATTAATGAATTCCTTAACCTGCTCGATTATAACGAATCCATGCTGGATTATGTTCAGAATATGTTCCAGGGTTATCTCACACAAAGCAAAGATTTTGAACTCCTGAAATCCGCGCTAAGCAAGCGGGCCAATAAAAACCCGGAACGTATTATTTACACGCAATTGCTGGAATGGCTTTTGGTGCAGCAAAAAAGCTGGGATGCCGCGTTTGTACAGGCCAAGAGTATTGATAAGCGCACCGGCAATACCGGCGACGAATGCATGCGACTGGCGGGTTTATGCATAGAGAACAATGCGTTTGGCTCCGCCTATAGCATCTATCAATATATAATCACCCTGGGAAAATACAAATCAAATTACCTTCCGGCACGTGAAGGCCTGCTTACCACCGCCTCGAAAAAAACTTTTTATTATGGGAATTATAATGCACAGGATCTGTTGAGTCTTAAGCAGGATTATATTATTTTCCTGAATGAGTTTGGGAGCAATGAGAGCACCGTGATTGTGATGCGTGACCTGGCACAGCTGGAGGCCTTTTACCTGGATGATAAAAACGGGGCCGCCAATTTGCTCGACCAGATTTTAGTTCTGGGTAATGTGAGGCCAAGCTTCAAGGCAGATTGTAAGCTGATGCTTGGCGATATCAAGCTTTTATCGGGTGATGAATGGGAGGCTGCCTTGCTGTATGGCCAGGTGGATAAGGATTTCAAGGAAGATCCGCTGGGCCAGGAGGCGAAATTCAGGAACGCTAAGCTGAGCTATTACCAGGGCGATTTCACCTGGGCCCAGGCACAACTCGACATCTTAAAAACTGCTACGAGCCAGCTCATTTCCAATAATGCCATCGACCTAAGCCTGCTGATTCAGGACAATACCACCGACAGCATCTACGGCCCGCTGGAAATGTATGCCGCAGCCGATTTATTAATCTATCAGAATAAATATCCGGCAGCCATCAATATGCTCGACAGCATCAATATCCTTTTTCCTTACAATAGCCTGAATGATGAAATTCTTTTTGCCAAAGGTAAGATGATGGCCAAACAGCTTAATTATGCTAAAGCCTGTGAATATTATACCCAGGTATACGAGAAAGCACCCGATGATATACTAGCAGATAATGCGCTTTGGGAAATGGCACAGATCTATGAGAAATCATTGAATGACCTGGAGAAAGCCAAGCACTATTACGAGGAGCTGATTTTAAAATATCCCGGAAGCATGTTTGCCGTAGAGGCAAGAAAACATTACCGCCAGCTGCGGGGTGATGTGCTCGATTAGAGTTCAATGTCGTTTTTTAGGATTAGTACCGCTACGCGGTTGGTTTAACACAGAGGACGCGGAGTTAAAAATACATCCCGCCACTTCGGGCGGGAAGGGTGCAGAGAAATGCAAATGTATAAATCTATAATTGTTTTCCTCTGCGCCCCTGCTGTATTTAATCTCTGTGCTCTCCGTGTTAAAATGCATTTCTTTCCTCGAAGCGGAAACCTGAACCGATTTTACATTAATAAATACTTAACTAAATGACATTGGATTAGAATTGTAATTTTTTAGAATAGCCCTGTTTTTTATAAGATACAAATGGTATATTTACCAAAAAAAAATTAAACCCATATAACATGAGAAAAGTCATATACCTGTCGTTAATTGTTTTGATTGCTTTTGGAGGTTGTAAGAAGAAAAAAGATCCGGATCCGGATCCTCCCCCCATCGATAATACCCCTACAATGAATTTTGTGAAATTCACCCTTAACGGTCCGGGGTATCCTAATAAAACTATTATCTGGAGCAAAGGCAAACAAACCATTCAATCGCATGAATATTCTGAAGCCACCAATGGCGTTACTTATTGGAATCTAGAAATGGTGAGTGGCGATAGCCTGGTACAATTGCATGTGAATGATAAGAACACCGGCAATCATACCTTCGCATCCAGCGCCGTTTATTTTGTGTTCTCCAACCTGAATGCAGCCAATACCATCACCGCCACCTCCAGTTCCGGCGCTTATAAAGTTAATTCCTTTACCCCAACCCAGGTTGTTGTAAACTCTTCAAGCGGCTTGAAAAAAGGTAAATTCCAGATCGATGCTACTTTCTCCGGTGTGCTTACTGAAGATGCTACCGGCGACACCTATGTTCTAACCAATGGCGTAATAAAATTCGACGGCAACTAAGACCCCTGAAAATATATTTATAAAAGCTGCTGCCATAACCTGGCGGCAGTTTTTTTTTATGATCATGCCAATAATAAAATTTAATGTATTTACTTTGAACATCCTTAACATTGATCTGAACAAATGAATATTGGAATTGTGTGCTATCCCACTTTCGGGGGAAGCGGAGTGGTTGCAACAGAATTGGGCAAAGCCCTCGCAAAACAAAATCATAAAGTCCATTTTATATCTTATCAGCAGCCGGCACGACTTGATTTCTTCAACGAGAATTTATTTTATCATGAGGTGATGATCTCCAAATACCCGCTGTTCGATTTCCCTCCATATGAAACGGCATTAACCAGCAAGCTGGTGGATGTAGTACAGTTTGAAAAGCTGGAGCTGCTGCATGTTCATTATGCCATTCCACATGCCTCTGCCGCGGTGCTTGCCAAGCATATCTTAAAGCAGAAAGGGATCAATATACCCGTTATCACTACACTTCACGGTACGGATATCACCCTGGTGGGGAAGGACAAAACTTTTGAGCCGGTGGTCACTTATTCTATTAATGAAAGTGATATTGTTACAACAGTATCCGAATCACTGAAAAGAGATACTTATAATAATTTTAATATTATCAAAGAGATCGATGTGGTTCCAAATTTTATTGATTTCGAACGTTTCAATAAGCAGAAGAAAGATCATTTCAGAAAAGCCATTTCACCTTTCGATGAACCCATCCTTGCACATACCTCTAATTTCAGGAAGGTGAAACGAGTGGAAGATGTCATTCGTATTTTCAGCAAGATCCTGGAATCGACACCAGCCAAATTATTAATGATTGGCGATGGCCCCGAACGCACCAATGCTGAACAGTTATGCCGCACCCTGGATACCTGTGACCATGTGCGATTTCTGGGTAAGCAGGAAGCTATTGAAGAGATCCTGAGCATCTGTGATCTGTTTCTTCTCACTTCTGAAAATGAAAGTTTTGGATTGGCAGCACTGGAAGCTATGGCCTGCGAAGTACCGGTAATCTCCACCAATGCAGGTGGGATTCCAGAGGTAAATATTCAGGGTGTCACCGGCTTTTTAAGCAATGTGGGAGATATCGACGATATGGCGCAGAATTCTTTAAAATTGCTCCAGGATAAGAATTTACTTAAGCAATTTAAAATCAATGCTTTCAATCAGGCACGCAGATTTGACATCAAAAATATTCTTCCGCAATATATTTCATTATACGAGAAGGCTCTGGGGTTGTCGAAAAAAGCCTCAGCATAAATGATGAATTTAGTTAAATTGCACCCATAAGCGAAAGTTAATATGGAACGATTTGTAATTATAGATGATGATGCGATCAACAATATTAAATGCAGGTTTGTAATTAATAAAGTAATTCCCGGAGCAGAAATTAATACTTTCCTAACCGGCAGGGATGGTCTTGATTTCCTTCAGGCCGGAGCTTCAAAAAATGTTTATACTTTTGTTTACCTGGATATCAATATGCCTGGAATGGATGGCTGGGAAGCCCTGGATCATTTTGAGAAATTTGATGAGAAAATTAAAAGCAAAATAAAAATGTTCCTGCTCTCATCTTCCGTTGACCCCGCAGATATTAATCGTGCCAAAACAATTCCCAGGATCATTGAATACGTAGTGAAACCTTTTACTATAGAAAATTTCAGCGAGATATTACGAAAATATAAGTAGGCAGTGATTAGTCATTATAAATCTGTTGGCTAATCACTGCCTACGAGTGCTATTTCATATTTAATTTCAAAATCCTTTTATATTGCTTTTTTCTTTGGCGGCGAAGCTTCATCCGGAAACGAATAAGGTACATGCTGGGCGCAACGATAAGGGTAAGAAATGTGGCTACAATGAGTCCGTAGATAATGGTCCATGCCAATGGCCCCCAGAATACCACGCTTTCGCCTCCTAAATAAAAATTAGGCTTAAAGGAAGTGAATAGTCCGCCGAAATCCATATTCACACCTACTGCCAATGGAATCAATCCCAATATCGCTGCAGATGCCGTTAATAATACCGGCGTCATCCTTGTTACACCGCCTTCAATGATCGCCTGTCTTGTACGCATGCCGCGCGCCTTCAGCTCATCAATAAATTCGATAAGGATAATTCCATTCTTTACCACAATCCCAGCCAGGGCGAGGATGCCCACGCCCGACATGGCGATCACAAATGGCTTACCTGAGATGGCATAGCCTAAGAATACACCTGACAAGCTAAACATGATCGTTGAGAAAATGATCAGCGGCTTGGTGCTGGAATTGAACTGGATCACGATGACAATAAACATCAGTGCAATAGATCCAAGAAATGCTTTTAGAAGAAAATTACTGGTCTCTGCCTGGTCTTCCTGGGCACCTCCCTGCTTTATTTCATAACTATCGGGCAACCTCACATCGTCGATAACCCTTTTCAGGTCGGCATTCACCTGGTTGCCATTATACCCTTTCACCAGGCCGCTATAAAGTGTAACCATGCGGCGCTGGCCTTTCCTGTTGATACCATTATAATTTTTTGACGGTTCTACGGTGGCTACCGACGCCAATGGGACAGTTTTCAATTGGCCTGTGCTCATGTCACGGAAAGTTATATTTAAGCTTAAGAGGTCCTCCGGTTTCCTC
>JBBRJE010000067.1:0-10991 GCA_038219845.1 Bacteroidia bacterium | reverse complement strand
CAAGGATGGCGACGATGACCTTTTCTTAGCCAATCATGGTGAATTTACACAGACCATGAATTCGCATGATGTGATTGCCTATTATAAGAATACAGGATCTGTGATGAATCCATCTTATGAATTGCAGGATAGCAATTTCCTGAATCTTTATTCTAAAAATTACAGTAATTTAAAACCTTGTTTTGGCGATTTAAATGGCGATGGTAAAAAGGATCTGCTCATCGGCGAAGCCAATGGCTCATTAAAATATTATATCAATGCTTCTATCGGAAGTAATCTCAGCTTTACCGAAAATACAAGCCAGCTCGCAGGCTTCAGCGACCTCAACTATACAGCGCCATTCCTGGTTGATTTCGATCGTGATGGCAGGCTTGACCTCTTCCTGGGTAATTATGATGGCACCATCAGGTACTTTAAGAATACCGGTACCGCCAGTGCTCCAGTCTTTACCAAAATGGTTGATTCAGTTGGGAAAATATGCCTGCGGGAAGTGGATGAATTCCGAACATTTTATGGCGAAGGCTTCAGCGCACCTGTCGTGGCCGACCTCGATAATGACGGCAAGTTTGATTTGCTTGCCGGAGGGAAATATGGCTTATACTTATTTAAGAATATTGAAGGCAGGCTGGCCGATTCACTAAGCCTGACAGATACAATCGCGCGCTTCTCATTTAATCAGCCCCCAGTGCACAAAATTTCCGGGTATTATATCACCCCTGCCATTGCCCAGCTCGACAGCGACCTGGTGATGGATATTATGATTGGAAACAATGGAGGTGGCATATCGGTTTTTTCAACATATAATTTTAAAAGCAAGATTGGGATCAATAACACTCCATCCTATAGCAATAAGCTAATCATAAAGCCAAATCCCGCATCCGGGGAGATCAGTGTGGAAGGCCTTGAAACCAGTTCCGATCTTAGCATTTTCGATGCCTCAGGTAAGCTGATTTATGCTGTTGAGATCCGCAAAAACCAAAAGGCGCTGATTAATATAAGCGACTATCCACAGGGCGTTTATTTTATCACTGTTCATTCACAAAACGGGAACACATATAACAGTAAGTTCATAAAAATATAAATGGGTCTGGCCGCATTGGCGGTTCAACGTAAAAGCAAAAGAGGCTGCTCCCTTATAGGAACAGCCTCTATATTATATTCTGACTTATTTAGTCTGATGAACTACTCTGCAATAACTTCTATATTCACTTTCACCGAAATGGTTTTATGTAAATTAAGCGTTGCGGTATAGGATCCCAGCTCTTTAATATCCTTATCAAAAACAATTTTCCTGCGATCCACATCAGCGCCTTCAGCTGTTTTAATTACCTGGGCCAGTTGTAACGGAGTAACTGCACCAAATATACGGCCTGAATTCCCTGCTTTGGTAGCGATAGTATATGTTTTGCCATCAATTTTAGCGGCCAGCTCGGTAGCATCTTTAACGATACGGTCCTGCTTGAAGGTGGCTTGCCTGATATTTTCAGCAAGCATTTTAAGATTGCCCCCGGTAGCCACCGCGCCATACCCGCGGGGTATTAAAAAATTATTACCATAACCATTCTTAACGGTTACTACATCATCTTTATATCCAAGATTTTTCACGTCTTGCTTTAAAATAATTTTCATGATATTTCGAATTTAAAATGTTAAGAATAGAATTAGTTATCGCCTTTGAAATTATCTGCAACGAATGGTAAAATTCCAATATGACGGCCACGCTTTACAGCCTGGGCCACTTTACGTTGAAATTTTAAAGAGGTGCCGGTTAAGCGGCGCGGTAAAATTTTTCCTTGCTCGTTAAGGAATTTCTTAAGGTATTCCGGATCTTTATAATCGATATATTTAATACCTGATTTTCTGAACCGGCAATATTTCTTTTTCCCTGCGTTCGCATCTGTTTGCGAAAAAGGATAGATGGAATTGGAATTGGTTGTTGGTTTGGCCATGATCTGTTTTAATTTGCTGCTTCTGCTTTTTTAGGTTGTTGAGATTTTAATTCACCATTGCGTCGGCGTTGGTTGTAGCTGATTGAATGCTTATCCAGTACGATGCTCAGAAAGCGAAGCACAGATTCGTCACGTTTTAGCTGCAGTTCAAATTTAGTTAACAGGTCTGTTGGAGCTTTGTATTCCAGCACGGTGTAGTAAGCGGTACCTTTGTTTTGGATTTGGTATGCCATTTTTGTTAAACCCCAGTTCTCCTGGTGCACGATAGTGGCACCTCCTTTTTCTAAAAATCCACGATATTTATTTATCGTTTCTTTTACCTGATCCTCCGTCATTACAGGTGTGAGTATTACGACGGATTCGTATTGATGTTCCATGTATAATTAAATAAAAATTTTTTAAGGGTTGCAAAGGTAAGGTATAGCTGCTTAAATACCAAACGGAGGGAATGATTTTATTTCAGATTCCCAGTTAAAATCCTTAATGGATATTCAGGAAAATAATTGTCAAGATTACGGCCATATCAAATGCTATAAATTATACTTTTATCTTCATTGAAATCACAACCTATTCCGTTTCGAAATAATCCAGATCCTTACTGAATGTTTCTTTCACGTAGAGCACCGAAACCAAAGAAAGCAGCACACATACGGAACCTACAATCAATCCGGCTTTATTCGCGCCCAGCTGATTTTGCAGCCAGGTAAATGACATAGTGATAATAACCACCGCCCCCCGCACAAAATTAGGAACAGTATTCGTAACGGTGGAACGCAGGTTGGTGCCAAACTGCTCGGAAGCTATGGTTACAAACAAAGCCCAGAATCCTGTTGCTGCTCCCAGAAGAAAACATACAAAATAAAAATGCGCCGTCGTCATTTCAGGTGTGAGTATATAATAAAGTATGGTAGCAGAAATGAAAACAAGGTAAATAAGAATTACCTTTCGCCGGCTTTGTAATAGCTGGCTTAAGACTCCGCTGAACAAATCACCTACCGACAGGCCAATATAAGAATACAATACACATTTCCCGGTTTCAATCGTCTCGCCATCTATTATTTTTACTGCAGCAAAGCGTTTACTGAGCGCGATAAGCACCCCCACTACAAACCACACAGGCAGACCAATACAGATACAGGCGAGGTATTTTTTAAAGCGTTCCTTATTATTGATAAGCATCAGGAAGTCGCCGCGTTTTACAGCACTTTCCGTTAAGCCTTTATACAAGCCCGATTCGGCAATACCAAGGCGCATGGCCAGTAAAACCATGCCCATAATTCCACCGGTGATATATGCCTGCTTCCAACCCAGGCTCCTGCTAATAAAAAAGGCAGCCACCGCCCCGAGTGCACCGAAGGTCACAATGATCATGGTGCCATATCCCCGGTCTTTTCTTTCCATGGTCTCCACCACCAGAGTGATCCCTGCTCCGAGCTCCCCTGCCAGGCCTATGCCTGCAACAAAACGACAGACGGCATACGATTGAATATCCCATACGTATGCATTCGCTATATTAGCCAGAGAATACAATAGAATAGACCCGAATAAAACCTGGAGCCGGCCGCGCTTATCGCCCAGGATGCCCCAAAGCAGCCCACCTACAAGCATTCCGGTCATCTGGATATTAAACAAGAATGTTTCATTCTTTAAAAAAGCATCGCCTACAATCCCAATATCTGCAAGGCTTCGCTCCTTTACAATATTGTAAATTATCAGATCATAAATATCTACAAAATATCCCAGGGAAGCTACAATAACCAATAGGATTACATTTTTTTGTTTCATATATCAGTAAACAACGGCGTGATCAGAAGAGATAATTTTTCTAAATAGTTTTTATCAGTCAAGTCAAATTGCTTTAGATTTTCAGAGTCAATATCCAGTACCCCAATTACAAATCCGTTTTTGAGAAGGGGCACCACAATCTCCGATTTCGATGCGCTGCTGCATGCAATATGGCCTTCAAAAGCATCTACATCATCCACCACAATTGTTTCATTCTGCTTCCAGCAGGCTCCGCAAACCCCCATGCCAAATGCAATACGGGTGCATGCTACGGGCCCCTGGAATGGACCTAACACAAGTTCATCCTGCTTCACAAGATAGAAACCTATCCACAACCAGCCAAAGGTTTCTTTGAGTGCTGCGGTTATATTGGCAAGATTGGCGACCAGGTCATCTTCCCCACTAATCAATGCTTTAATCTGAGGTAGCAAAGAGGAATACTTTTCTTCCTTACTAAGATCTTCATGAATAGAAATTTCCTGTGCCATACAAGAGCAAAGAAAAGATTTATTTGTCATTATCTGAAAAGACGGCATTTGCAACATGATATTTGATTTTTATGCTCGCTTTGTTTCTCAATAAGACCGGGAATATCATTAATCAGGCGAATAAATAATTTTAACATTACCGTCCGTATTATACAAGCCGAAATCTATAAATTGCGCATTCATAATAAATATCCATGCGCCCATTTTTTACATTTTTATTTTTAGCTGCCGTATTAAGCATTCATTGCCAAACGCAAAAAAATATACCGCCCAATTATACGGTGGAACGATATAATGATGAGCGCACCTTGCCAAAATATATTGTGTTTCATACGAATGAAATAAATCCGGAAAATTTTTTACTGAGGCTTAGAGAACTAAAAGAATTGCAAGGCTTCAGCTTCAGGCTTCAGAATATTGAAACCGACCCACAGGGCAACCATCATTACCGCTATATCCAAACCTTAAACGGTATGGATATGGTTGGAAGCATGTGGATAGCACATGAGCAGAAGGGCATCATTACTTCCTGCAACGGTGAACTCTTTACTCCTCCAAAATCCTTTGCCATAAGGTATTCTGGGAATGAAGCACTTGAAAAAATAATTTCTTTAACCGCAGGTACAGCATATTATTTTCAACAGGATGGAGCCAATGAATGGCTACAGAAAATCACAGGAAATAAAGATGCCTCTTATACTCCCAAACCCGTATTAGCAATCTTGCCTGCAAAGCTCAACGAATTGCATCATATGCCGCAACTCGTTTATATGATCGACCTGTATGCATCCCAGCCCCTTTCCAGGAAACAATATTATATTGATGCCAATACTCTTGAAATTTTATTTATAGAGGATAAGTTGGAAACAACCAATGTGCCGGGAAAAACCAATACTAAATATAGCGGGCTACAGGACATTATTACCGATAGTGTGCAAGCAGGAATTTACCATCTGCGCGAATCGAGGGGCGCGGGCAAAGGAATCGAAACTTATAATATGTCAAAAGGCACGGTTTATTCTACTGCCTCAGATTTTACTGATACCGACAATTACTGGACGAACTTCAATGCCAATTTCGATGAGGTAGCCGGCGATGTTCACTGGGGCGCAGAAAAAACTTACGACTTTTACAGCAACGTATTTAGCCGTAACAGCATCGACAATAATGGATTTAAGCTGGCCAGCTATGTACACTATAGCACAAATTATGTGAATGCCTTTTGGAACGGGTATTTTATGACTTATGGTGATGGTGGCAGCGGCTACCTGCCGCTAACGTCCCTTGATGTTTGCGGACATGAGATCACCCACGGCCTAACTCAAAAAACAGCAGCCCTTGTATATGCCAACGAAAGTGGGGCGATCAATGAATCTTTCAGCGATATTTTCGGTGTGTCGATTGATTTTTATACCCGGCCCGCAAGCGCTAATTTCCGCATTGGCGAACAATTTGGCCCCGGTGGCGCAGGCCTGCGTGATATGCAGGATCCGAAGATATACCAGAACCCGGCCACCTATAAAGGCCAGTATTGGATAAGCAATAAAACAGATAATGGCGGCGTGCATTATAATAGCGGCATACAAAATAAATGGTTTTATCTTTTATGCAAAGGCGATACCGGCACCAATGATAACGGTTGGAAATATAAAGTCGATAGTATCGGATATATTAAAGCGGTTCAAATTGCTTATAAAAATCTAACCACTTTTCTCACCCCGCTTTCCGATTATGCGGATACCCGCTTCTATAGCATCCTGGCGGCCAGGCAGCTATTCGGAGATTGCAGCAATGAGGTAAGGCAAGTCATCAATGCCTGGTATGCCGTAGGTCTGGGAGCCGGAGTGGATTCCGTAGTGAAAGCAGCGTTTACAGCCACAAAAAGCACTTCATGCAGCATACCTTTGGAGGTGAAATTTTATAATAATAGCTTGAATGGATTAAGCTATATCTGGGATTTTGGCGATGGTCAGACTTCAGCACAAATGAATCCTCAGCACACGTATAATACCTTTGGGAATTTCAATGTGAAACTCATTGTGAACGCCTGCAACGGGCTTACCAAGGATTCTTTGGTGATGAATCAGTTCGTAAAAATTGATCCGCTGCTGCCTGAATGCAAGCTTATCATTATGCCGAAGGAAGGAATTGGGATTCAGCTAACCAATTGTTCGGGCACCCTCAGAGACGATGGCGATACAAACAATTATGGAAGCCTGGTTTATAGCTTAAGGAGCATCGTCCCACCAAATGCATCGGTATTAAAACTCAGTTTCACCCAATTCGATTTTGAAAATAATTTCGATTTTCTATATGTATATGACGGCGTAGATACCCTTGGAAAATTATTGGGAAAGTATACCGGAAATAGCCTGCCGGGAGGGGGAATCATTTATTGTAAATCAGGTGCCGTTACCATCAGGCAAACAAGCGATTTCCTGGTTACCGGAAAAGGGTTTGAAATGGATTGGCAATGTATACCTAAAACAGCTGTGGATTTTCGGCTGGAAGCTGATAATGAAAATATGATCGGAAGAAAAGGGACCTCCTCTGAATTGCACCCGAATCAGCAGCTACCTGTGAAAATCAGAAGCACAGGCATTCAATCAGGTCTGAGCACCATATTAAAGTACAGCTTGAACGGTGGAAGTATTATATCAAAGAATATTTCTCTTATTGCCGGCATGGCGAATATCAGTATCGGCCCTCTGGATCTTTCGCAGACTGGTAATTATACCCTTCTTGCCTGGATAGAAGATCCTCTGGATGGGATTAAAGAAAATGATACCCTTAAATTTTTCATTCAACAATTTGATAATGCCCCGGTTAGCTTGCCCTTAATAGAAAATTTTGATGCTATGACAGATCTTTGGTGCTACCAGAAAACCAATGCTGTGGGGGCCAATCAAAGATTTGACTATGAAAATACCTCCGCACAATGCAGGTTACGCACCTATGCAGGATTGGATTTTGTAACTGGGGTGCGATCAATTACCCTGGATAAGAGCGACCGCAATTGGCTTTTTGATACCATTCCTCAAACCAATTTTGTGACCCTTACATACAATATGGCCAACATTGCCAAATTAAATTCCCCATTATTATTCCGCCTGGCTTATACGCAGCATGGCGATAAGCAATACCCTAATGATGCCATTTGGGTAAGAGGTAATGATACAGCCGCCTGGATTAAATTTTACGATTTGTTTGCGAATAAAGCCGCAGCAGGTATTTCTAAAGTGATCCCTTTGTATAACCTAAATTATTACCTGGATTCTGCAAAGCAAGTTTTGAGTTCCAGCTTCCAGATTCGCCTGGGACAACAAGACCAGAACAGCACCATCAATATCCAGCAATATACTGGTTATACCTTTGATAATATAAGATTCAGCACCTGGAATTCCGGGATCAATGAGGTAATACAAAAAGACAATATCAGTGTTTCTCCCAACCCCTCGGATGGAATTTTTATTATTAACACAGGCAGCATTTATAAACGGGTGGAGATCACAGATTTGAACGGGAGGATTATTGACATTATTTCCCTGCCTTCAACCCCTTACTACGAGTTGGATTTAAGCGCCCTGGAGAAAAGTATCTATATCGCTAATTTTATTGATGGGAAGGAAATACCGCATACGAAACGGCTGATAATTAAATAGCATTACCCGGAATAGTGGACAAGTAACTCTGACTCAGCCATTTTATGGAACAATTATTGTAATAGATTTTCACAATTGTACTAAATAATTTACAGTTATGCAAACCGTTCCGGAAAAAGAAGAAAAAACAAAATTATTTCTGTTTGAAGCTATGTTCATCCTCGTTGTCGGGTTAATTGTTGCTGGCGCTTTTTATTTTGATGAGATTATGAGTTATCTTTCAAAATAAGCAAAGTGTAGTATATAACCGAATTAACAGACAAAAAAACTAAACATTAAAACGGAAGTGCATTATATCCCCATCTTGCACAAGGTATTCTTTGCCTTCAATACCCATTTTACCAGCCTCCTTCACTGACGCTTCGTTCTTCAGCATTAGAAAGTCGTTATATTTAATGACTTCGGCCCGGATAAAGCCTTTTTCAAAATCAGTATGAATAACGCTTGCTGCTTGTGGTGCTTTCCAGCCCCTGGTGATGGTCCAGGCCCGTACTTCCTGCACTCCGGCAGTGAAATAGGTAATCAGGTTAAGGAGCTTGTAGGCCGATTTAATAAGCTTATTCACACCCGGTTCCGTCAGACCCAAATCCTGAAGGAATACCTGCTTATCATCATAAGATTCCAGCTCCGCGATATCGGATTCAATCGCCGCTGAAATGATTAATACTTCAGCCTGCTCGTCTTTTACAGCGTCCTTAATTATATCTACATAAGCATTTCCATTGACCACCGATTTTTCGTCGACGTTACATAAATACAAGACTGGCTTTGTGGTTAATAGCTGGAAGTCGGATATCAATCTTTTCTCATCTTCATTTTGAGGAACAACCACCCGAGCCGACTTACCTGATTCAAGATTCTCTTTTAGTCGTTGTAACAACTCTGCCTCTTTTTTAGCGAGAGGATCATTGCCCACTTTTGCCTGCTTGGATACCTTCACCAGGCGTTTGTCAACCGTATCAAGGTCTTTCAATTGTAATTCTGTATCAATAATTTCTTTATCACGCAAAGGGTTTACATTACCATCCACATGAATCACATTATCATCATCAAAGCAGCGGATAACATGGATGATGGCGTCGGTGGTTCGAATATTACCAAGAAATTGGTTGCCCAGCCCTTCTCCTTTACTTGCGCCTTTAACCAGACCTGCGATATCTACAATTTCTATGGTAGTGGGAACGATGCGTTGTGGCAATACAAGTTCTGCGAGTTTAGTTAATCGCTCATCAGGAACTGTGATCACGCCTATATTCGACTCAATGGTACAAAAAGGAAAATTTGCTGCCTGTGCCCGGGCATTGCTCAAACAATTAAAAAGGGTAGACTTACCTACATTCGGAAGTCCTACGATGCCACATTGTAATGCCATGAATGGTTAATTGTTAATTGTGAATACTTGATTATTAATTATGAATCCTAAGGAAAGGTATCAGGTAAATTCAATTGTTAATTGTAAATCGTCAATCGTCAATTGTCAATTAAATTTTATCAATTACATAAGCCCCTTAATATCCTCCATAATTTTTTTTGCTAAAAAATCGGAGGTAGATTGCGATTGACTTTCGGTATAAATTCTTATGATGGGTTCGGTATTGGAACGACGCAGATGCACCCATTCATTTTCGAATTCAATTTTCAAGCCATCAATTGTTATCAGGTTTTGCTTCTTGTATTTATCTTTTATACCTTCGATGATCATGTCTAAATCAATGCCATCGGTGAGTTCGATTTTTGATTTCGACATATGATAATTTGGATAGCTGGACCGGAGGATAGAGGAGTTTTTACCGCTCTTGGCGAGGTGTGATAAAAACAAAGCGATGCCTACCATGGCGTCTCTTCCATAATGCAATTCAGGATAAATAATCCCACCATTACCTTCCCCACCAATCACCGCCTTTTGCTTCTTCATCTCTTTCACTACATTCACTTCACCTACGGCGCTTGCGAAATATTTGCCGCCATTCTTTAAAGTGATATCACGTAATGCCCATGAGCTTGATAAATTGGAAACTGTATTTCCCTTTTTGTTCCTGAGTACATAATCGGCAATTGCTACCAGGGTATATTCCTCTCCGAAAAAATCTCCGTCGTCATTTATAAAACACAAGCGGTCGACATCAGGATCCACAACAATTCCCAAATGTGCTTTATGAAATTTCACTTCAGTGGCAATCTGTGATAAGTTCTGGGGCAAGGGTTCAGGGTTATGCGGGAAATGTCCGTTTGGAGTACAATTCAACTCCACAACCTGCTTTACACCTAAGGCGTGAAGCAATAATGGAACGGCAATACCGCCGGTAGAATTAACACAATCAATAACTATTTTATAATTTTTTGCTTTGATTGCTTCGATATCAACCAGTCCTAAAGCCAGTATCTTATCAATATGCTTTTTTATATACTCGCTATTTTCGGAAACGGCTCCAAGCTTATCAACGGTGGCATAATTAAAAACACCTTTTTCGGCCAGTTTTTTTATGGCTTCACCATCTTTCTCAGAAATAAATTCGCCCGATGAATTCAGTAATTTTAATGCATTCCATTCTTTTGGGTTATGTGATGCAGTGATTACGATGCCGCCGTCGGCACCCTCATCAGTAACTGCAAGTTCCACGGTGGGCGTGGTGGATAAGCCAATATCAACTACATCAATACCCATCGCCACCAGCGAGGCGATAACCAATTGACTTATCATCGCACCGGAGATGCGTGCATCACGACCGACGACAACTTTGGGTTTAGCTTCTGCATTTTTTATTATCCATGAAGCAAACGCAGAGGTGAATTTTATAACATCTATGGGAGTTAAATTTTTATTCGATTCCCCTCCAATGGTCCCTCTTATTCCTGATATTGATACTATTAAACTCAATTCTTTCTCTTTTTTTTAATTTATCTTTGCGAAGATACAATATACCTCAAACGTGAACAAGAAAAAGCAATCAACAATCACTAAAATCGAGGAAAATCAATGGTTCTCAACCTGGTTCAATACGCCTTTCTACCATCTTTTATACAATAAGCGCAACCATAAGGAGGCAGAATCATTCATCACAAAATTAATTTCAGAGCTCGATCCATCACCTGGTAGCAAGGCATTG